>JAGXTN010000089.1 GCA_018333455.1 Dethiobacter sp.
ATCACATCGTGTTCTGTAATCGTTCGGCCAGGACTGATAAACTCCTGGCCGATTTCATAATCTTCAAAATAATATCCCACCGGCTTTACCTCCAAAGCAAAATTTCTTTTGCGCAATTCACTGGCCACCATTTATCTCGCAGGCATATATGGCTGCCCCGAGCGCACCAGTAATCTGCGGGTTAAAGGAGACTTTTACCTCACAGCCCATGATTTTGCTCAGCGCCCCGGCCATGCCTTTGTTTTTAGCCACTCCGCCCGTAAAGACTATTTCTTTATCCCCGGCCAGATGCTGCTTGGCAAGGGAGTAAACACGCCGCGCGACCGCGTTGAAAATTCCGGCCACTATCTCTTTTTCCGCGGTGCCCCAAGAAATATGGTTTATCACCTCGGTCTCGGCAAAGACGGTGCAGACGCTGGTTATCTCCACGCTGCCCGTTGCCGTCTCGGCGGCTAGGCTGAATTTTTCCAGGCTCATCTGGAAGACATTCGCCATCAGCTCAAGGTAACGACCGGTCCCCGCCGCACACTTGTCATTCATGGCAAAGTTTATGACCCTACCCTCATTATCCAGTTTAATAACTTTAAAGTCCTGACCGCCGATATCGATAATCAGCCGGCAGGCGGGGAAGAGCCAGTGCACTCCCTTAGCATGGCAGCTTATTTCTGAAACAGTCTTTCTTGCCAGCCTGATATTCTCGCGACCGTAGCCGGTCGCGACGAGCGATTTTAGGTCATCTTCGGTCTTGCCGGTTTTTGCCGACCACTGCTCAAACACCATTTGCGCTGATTTAAGCGAGTTGCCACCGGTAGGGACCACATAGAAGCCTTCGATTTTGCCGTCTTTCATGACAACGAGCTTTGTTGATGTGGAACCGCTGTCTAGCCCTGCAACATACCCCATTTATTCATCACCCCCCTTGTGCTGTCAATGTATAATTTACTGCAGCATCTCAAGAAAGGCCTGCACCCTATTTTTGATTGTCTCAACATTGCCAAGAGTGTAGTCATCGTTGATTAAGAGCATGGGAATCCCGTGCATGCCGAGGTAGTCGCGCAGATCTGGATAGTCAAGCTTGTGAGGGTCACAGAACGCAAGCGCGTAACCGATTACACCCTGAACACCGAACTCGCGCACAAGGTCCAGCAGGTAGCTGAAACGCTCCACTGACGGTCCATGGTCGGTGCGCGGGCAACGGAAATCCCTTAAATAAGTATTGGTAAGACCGCGCATGATGCCCTTTGTCGTATCAATCTCTTCAAGGACGGTTCTCGTCCCTATGCAAAGGTCGTCGCAGACAACGTAAGCGCCTGCCTGCTCGATTATGTCAAAAAATTTTATATCATCGATAATGCAACCCCAAACAAGGATAGTCGGCAGCTGCTTACCGTCTTCCTTTCTCGCTGTAGCCTCTTCCTTTACTTTCTCTAAAAGCTCATTGTATTCCTCAGCAGGCAGGCAGGAACCGGCGAGCAGCACCTGTAGCATTTCCGTGCCGCTAATTTTTGGTGGCTGCTTTTTTCTTAAATCATAAAGTTCCCTGATTAGGCGCCTGTTCTTGTTGCTCACTTCAATGGCGGCAGCAAGTTGCTCTTCGCTGATCTTATGGCCTGCAAGCTTTTCCAGGCTCTCCTTAAAGAAGGTGAGTTCCCTTTCAAAAAAGTCAAGCGACCAGGGAGAAACCTGGTGCGGGACATTGAAAAGATAGCTGTAGTTAGGCTTGTTGTAGTACTTCCAGATGCCGTAAATCCTCTGTACCATGTCGCAGCTGTGAGGGATAACCCGCCCTTCGAGGAAATCAAGCCGGCCTTTTAAACTCTGCTCGAAACAGTTCCTCACATAGGGGCAACCATACGGTTCGATGTAACGGTTCGCTTCCACGATATCATCTCCAAGCTGGCCCGTAATCCGGTAAGGAATCATACCGGCGGCGGAAATTATCTCGGGCGGAGCAAAATGACAGAGATAGCCTATCAGCATCCTGCCCCTGCTTAACTCCTTTGCCCAACTGGCTCTGTTTTCATAAATGTCCCTTACCTGTGCCAGCGCCGACTCGTTTTTCATATCCAACCCCCTTCCCAACATTAGTATGCTTAAAATTGCGGTTTATAGGTCAGCCGGCCGGCGTAATCAGCCGTTTCTGCTAGGACTCCGTGGGCGACAAGCCAGTCTAGGCGAGCGCTAACGTCGGAAACAGCCAGCAGCATGTCCCAGCCGCTTAGACGACCGTAAAGCTGGCAGGCCAACTCGAAAGGAGTGCATGAGCCGCGCGATTGTAAGATTTCCCTGATACGCTGCAAGCGACGGCTGTGGTGGCTTTTTATTTCGGCTATCCGCGCTCCCGGTGTTTCCAGCGGTTCGCCATGGCCCGTGAGAACCAGCTTAAGAGGTATTTTTTCCAGCCTATCCATGGTTGACAAAAACTGGCTCAGACTCCTGGACCTTTCCTCGGGCCTCGCAGGATGCACTTCCACCAGTAGGTAGGGACTGATTTTTTTCAACAGTGTGTCGCCAGCCAGCAGCACCCCGCTTTTCTCCTGATAAAAGGCCAGATGTCCGCCGCAGTGACCAGGCACAGCCAGAACCGACAGGCGATAGCTTGTAAACTCCAGCGTATCACCCTCCTGCAGAGGCCTGTGGCCCGCCAGGCAGTCACCCCGGTATGCCGCCATCCGTCGGTTCAGAATTTGCGCCGCATCCAACAGTTTTTCAGGAACACTCAGTTGCCGGAAGTGCTCCCTTTGCGTCGGCCAAAAGTCGAGCCCTGACAACCTTTCCG
>JAGXTN010000111.1 GCA_018333455.1 Dethiobacter sp.
CAAGAGTAAGGGGCACGCCCCTTACAAACCCCAACGCATAGGATCGTAGCTTCCCTGAACGATATAATTTCCTATGCTATAAAAAAATCAGGCGAAGAGATCATCTCCGCCTGATTTTTAGCTTAGACTTTGCATAGTAACGAAATTACTTCACATTATCTTTCAGCGCTTTGCCCGCCTTAAATACTGGCACTTTAACCGCCGGGATTGTGATCGCATCTCCGGTAGCCGGGTTACGGCCTTCACGAGCTTTGCGCTCCCGCACATCAAACGTGCCAAAGCCGATGATCTGTACCTTGTCCCCTTGGGCCAAGGCAGCGCTGATTCCCTCAAAAACTTCGTTTACCACTTTTTCTGTGTCTTTTTTTGTCAATCCTGCTTTTTCCGCAACGACACTGATAAGTTCAGACTTGTTCATAAAAATTACCTCCTATAGCCTTGTTTATGTACGAAGCACACTCATAAGCCTATTCGCTAAAGTTTTTGTAAATCCTTCCTAAAATAAAGGATTTTTTAGGCATTTGAACGTTTTTTTGCCTCATCCCACCATTCGTCAAGTTTCGACAAGGAATATGTTGAAATCTCTCCTCCTTCGGCCCGTGCTTTCTCTTCCACATAACGCAGACGGGTATAAAACTTTTGAATACTGCCTGATAAAGCTTGTTCAGCATCTACGTTAAGAAAGCGGGAGAGATTTACAGCCGCGAAGAGCAAATCGCCGAGTTCTTCTCCTATTTTTACCACTTGCTGTTCATTATATGCATCTTTTAATTCTTTTAACTCCTCTGCCAATTTAGCCCACGCGCCGGAAGCATCTGGCCAGTCGAAGCCCACGCTGGAAGCTTGGCGTTGCAATTTTTGTGCCCTGAGCAATGCCGGTAAATAAGTTTCCACCGTAAAAAGGGAATTTCGCTCTTCTTTTTCCGCTTTTTTAAGCTGCTGCCAACTGCTTACTACCTCAGAGATGGTTTTAGCGCTGCCGCCTGCGAAGATATGAGGATGGCGCCTCAGCAGCTTTGCCGTAATTCCGGCCACAACATCATAATATGAAAAGTTTTGGTTTTCAGTGGCAACCTGAGCATGGAAGACCACCTGCAACAACAAATCGCCCAGTTCCTCACACAAATCCGTAGTATTTCCGCTATCAATGGCACCAAGCACTTCATAGGCTTCTTCCAGCAGATACGGCTTCAGGCTCTGGTGACTCTGCTCCCTATCCCATGGACACCCGTCTTCGCCACGCAACTGACGCATTAAACGCAACAGGTCTTGTGTCCCGTATGCAGCAATTGGCGGCAGATAAAAGGAGGTGAGGTGGTCGGTAAATGGAAGTCTGTCCATTTCATAGAGCGGAACAGTCACAATTTTTTTCCCGGCAGAAAGCCCGGCGGCACGCACTGCGGTAACCCTGTGTTCCTCTGGGTAGAGCGTCATTAACTGCAACTTAACCATAGAGGCAATTTGGCGGTTATAAGCCTGAATAATCAGGACATGCTTGTCCGGGTTATCCAGAAGCTTGTCCGGCTCCAGCGCATCTAGCACTACCAGCCCAGCTTCCCGCGGCAAATTTAATTCACTACTGACTGCTTCCACAAAAGAGACGGCAGGGATAGCTCGACAGGCAACCCCGACAAAAGGCGCCTTTTTTAGAATGATCTCTACCGTTCTTTCTGCAAAGAAAGGACTGCCGGGAACGACATAGGCTACCTCATGATGTTTCAGCGCCGCATTAAGGATATAAAAAGCAATCTTTCTATATGTCTCGTCAAATGTGCGTGACTTTTCGTAGAAGAAATCCAGTGTTTTATAGGGAATGCCATACCGGTCAAGAATGGCAACGGCAGGATGTCTAGCCGTCCTGACATAAACATGCCTGACTTTTTTTAGTAACCGCAGGGAGCGCATTGTCAGAGCCTGGGGGTCACCGGGGCCAAGTCCCACAAAATATACTTTATTCATGCTCTAACCTCGCAGTAAATGTAGTTTTTCCAACAGGCTCACAAGCGGCTTGCCGATTCGCGGCAAGAGCAGCAGCTCACTGCGCCGGACTCCGCCCAGCAACAAGAAAAGCATTCCAAAAACTAATACGCCGGCGAACACCGACCCCAACGTGGCTGCCTTGCCAGCCAACGACTGGCCAAGCAAAGGGTGAAGTGCGGCTAGCTGCGGATAAATCATCTGCACTGCGGCAGCCATGCCTAAAGAAGCAAGAAGTGGCTTTGCAAGCAATTCCAGCGGCCTAAAAGGCATGCCTGTGAGCGCGTGAACACGGTAGAGGTTTAGCAGCGCCGCCACGCCGAAGCCTGCCACAGTGCCCAGCGCTGCGCCGCTAATATGTAATGCCGGCAGCGCAGTAAGCTGCCAAGTCAGAATTGTTTTCACGGCTGCACCCCAAAGCATGCTGGTAACAGGCGTCATGGTGCGTCCCAATCCTTGAAGAATGGCTGAGGTGACCTGAAACAGCGTAAGAAACACTACACCAAGCGATAGTACCGCCAGTACCCTGCCTGCTTCCGCATTCTGAAATAAGAGAATGGTGATTGGTTCAGCCAGCAGAAACAAACCGAATGTCGAGGGCAAAGCCAAAAGAAGCGTCAAACGCACTGCAAGATACGACCGCTCCTGAATTAGTTTTTCTTTCTTAAGCGCCAACGCCTCAGAAATAGCCGGAACAAGGGAAATGGCAAGAGCCACCGTGACAATAGTGGGAATATTGACTAACGGGCTGGCCATACCGGTGAGCTGCCCGTAAAGAGCTGTGGCGCGGCTTGTATCAAATCCGGCATCGTGCAGGCGCCGTGGAACAAGAAATAAGTCTACAATGGCGATTAGTGGCATTACTAGGCTGCCTAGGGTTATAGGCACAGCTAGATTCACAATTCTGGGGATAATCTTGTCCGCTTTTTCTCGATCTGGGATTCGCTGGGAGTGTAGTTTGCCGATGAATTCTTTGCGCTGGCGCAGTGAAATAAGCAGTAGCAGCGCCAAACCGCAAAAAGCTCCGGCGGCAGCACCGAAACTGGCGCCGGCGGCAGCAAATTCGAGGCCGCTAGGCAAAAACAGAGCGGCTAAAAGCAGGGCGCTGGCCGCACGCCCAACTTGTTCAATAATTTGCGAGAGGGCGGTAGGAATCATTTGCTGCTGTCCCTGAAAAAAACCGCGATATGCCGACATCACAGTAACTAGGAAAATGGCCGGGGAAATACTAATCAAAGGATAGTAAGCACGTGAATCCTGTGTAATCACTTTGGCAATAAAGTCGGCGCCAAAATATAGGCCAAGAGAAACGACCAATCCCGATATGCCCAGCAAAGCTAAGGCCACACGAAAAATTTTATAGGCCCCCCGGTAATTTCCGTAAGCCAGATTCTCGGCCACCAATTTGGAAATAGCGATAGGAACGCCGGCAGTGGAAACGGCCAATAATGAAACGTAAACCGGGTAAGCCATCTGAAAAAGGCCCATACCCTCATCCCCAATCAGTACCGCCAGAAAAATTCTAAAAAAGGCTCCCACAAAACGCACTGAAGCTCCGGCAAGCGTCAGGATAGCCGCACCTTTAACAAAAGACTGTTTCGTCAAACTCTCACCCCAAAGTTAACAAACTTGCACTCGCAATTTCACTACATTATAGCATATATTTTATTTACATGAACAGAACGGCTGACTCATGAAAATATTTTCTAAAAAACAGAGAAGCAGCAACCATAGTCACTGCTTCCTCGCAAAGGATTTCAATTACCTGCGCCGGGAATAATCACGGATCCATCTGCTTAGCCAAAAACCCTGCAGCCGTCTCCACAAGCTTTAGCTCAAGGTCGCCCATTTTCGCATCCTTTTCCTTTGTGCCAAAAAGCACAACGCCGATGGGGTCTCCTCCGGAAACAATCGGAGCAATTACTTCCGCTGTAAATTTCGGAGCATTTTCTTCATCCACATCTTTATAAAACTTGTGTTCCGCAGTGGAGCTGATGAGAATACTTTTACGGTTTTCCATCACTTTTTCCACCGCCGGAGAAAGTGGTTTGCCCATAAACTCCTTCTTAGGTGCACCTGCCACAGCAATAATCGTATCCCTGTCGGCGATGAGCGCGATATGACCCATAGCCTCATAAAGAGAGTCGGCATATTCCTGGGCAAAATCACCCAATTCACCAATTGGCGAATATTTCTTTAAAATCACTTCGCCGTCTCGGTCGACAAAAATTTCTAAAGGGTCGCCCTCGCGAATCCTTAGCGTCCTGCGAATCTCCTTGGGAATAACAACACGCCCCAAGTCATCGATCCTGCGCACAATCCCAGTTGCCTTCAAGCAGACTTCCCCTCCTTTTTCTTCACATAATTACATTCTTAACCTCTAGTGATAGTATATATCGAGGGGAAATATTTTATTCACTTGAGGCAAAAAGGAAGGTTTTTTGCTCTAGAGTCTTCTTTCTATCAGAGCCTCTGTTTGAAATGTTTGCATAAATTCACCGGCCCGTTGCATGCCAAGTGCTCGTGCCGCATTCTGCCGGCTCTCTTCTGGGGTGAGCTCCGTACTGGGCAGACGCTTATGCAACTTAATCAAATGCCAACCAAACTCACTTTCCACGGGCGGGGAAATTTCTCCGTCATTTTCAAGTTCGTTAGCGCCCGCCATAAACTCTTCCACGAACATCTGGTTAACCTCCGGAATTTCCGCACCTAAATAACCGCGGTAGCCCCGCTCTCCTTCGTTTTTAGCTGAGGGATCGGTTGACAGTTCCACTGCCAGGTCACCAAAATCTGCACCTGCCGTAAGCCGCTCACGGGCTGCCAGCGCTTCTTCTTCTGTCGCAAGGAGGATATGGCTTAACTCGAGCATCGCAGGATTTTCGCCATAAGCAGGATTTTCGGTCAAAAACTGCTGAATCTCCTCGTCTGTGGCGGCGCTAATGAAGTGCGCTTCCAATTTTTCAGTATAAATTCCATTGCCAAGAAAAGCAATTAACGCTTCCTCGTTGATTTGCAATTCTTGCATTTTTGCCGTCAGTTCTTCTTCAGACGCAAAGGCTTGGCCGATCATCTGTGCCCGCGACATTTCATAGAATCCTTGCAGCTCAGCCTCGGAGACAGTAACGTTTAACTGAGCCGCCGCCTGCTTAAGCAACAAGTTCTCCACCATAGCTTCAAGGATCTGGCCCTCCAACATCGGGCGTCGAGCCTCATCTCCCAGCATGGGCTCTAAGTTCGGCATAAACAAACGTAAAACATTAATATAGTCATCCAGTTCGCCCCGCGTAATTTCATCTCCGTTCACCTCTGCAACTACAGCCTTCGCGCCTTGGCCGCCGTAGCCAACTACAGCAAAAACAACTGCTCCCAGCACTAAAGCCGCAATCAGAGCTATTACACTTTTTTGCTTAAAAAACATGAGTGCACTTCCCTTCTAATTTTGAGCATGTCTCTATTATACGTGAGGATTCTCATTTCTTGCAAGTTTTTTTAAGTCGTTTAAAAATGCTAAAATAAGGAGCAGACGTTCTGCTCCCGACTTGGCATTGTGACGAAAGGACAGCAGAAACTGCTTGCCTGTGCTCACGACCAGCCGACCGGCATGTTTTTGAGAAATGTGCCGCAACTCATTTGCTGCAAAAGAAGCCTGCGCTGTAAAGCGGATCTGCAATTCGCCCTTTTCTTCGCTGATCACAGAAACGTGCAGTTGCTCAGCCAACAGTCTGATGTGCGCCACGTTTAGCAGATTTTGCGCTGCTGGAGGCAAAGGACCGTAGCGGTCAGAAAGCTCTTCTTTAGCTTCATTAATTTCTTGGACTTGCTCCACCGCAGCCACCTTTTGATAAAAAGCGATTTTCTGCCTCGCGTCTGCGATATAGCTGGCCGGAAGGTAGGCGTCCACCTGCACTTCAATTCTGGCAGGCACTTTCTTTACTCGCGCTTCGCCCTGGTAGGTGCGGATAGCGTCTGCCAACAATTTCACGTATAAATCAAAACCGACCGTCATCACAAAACCATGCTGCTCCGGCCCCAGGATATTGCCGGCGCCGCGGATTTCCAAATCACGCAGCGCAATTTTGAATCCCGAACCAAGTTCAGTAAACTCTTTGATCGCCTGCAACCTTTTTTCTGCCACTTCCGTCAACACTTTATCTTTTTGATACGTAAGATAGCAATAGGCAATCCGGTTGGAGCGTCCTACACGGCCTCGCAACTGATAGAGCTGCGCCAACCCGAATTTATCGGCGTCATGAATGATAATGGTGTTAACATTTGGGATGTCTAGACCTGCCTCAATGATGGTGGTGGAGAGCAACACATCGTATTCTCCGTGCAAAAAACCGAGCATCACCTCTTCCAATCGCTCCTCGTCCATCTGCCCGTGTGCCACCGCCAAGCGTACCCCGGGCAATAATTCCCTAAGCCGGGCTGCCCAACGGTCAATCGATTGCACTCGATTATGCACAAAATAAACCTGGCCTCCCCGGCTCAACTCTCGACCTACTGCTTCCCTAATTAATGAATCGGCATATTCCAAGACATAAGTTTGAATCGGATAACGGTCCTCAGGTGGCGTTTCAATCACAGATATATCACGGACACCCACCATGGACATATGGAGCGTCCTGGGAATTGGCGTAGCCGTCATCGTCAGCACATCTAAATTTTGTTTTAGCATTTTTATCCGCTCTTTATGACGGACACCAAAGCGCTGTTCCTCATCGACGACGAGGATTCCCAGGTTCTTAAAGCGCACATCCCGGGAGAGCAGGCGATGAGTGCCCACCACCAAGTCAATCCGCCCTTCCCGCAATCCGCAAAGGGTGGCTTTTTGCTCCGCGGCGCTCTGAAAGCGGCTTAATACGCCTACTGTTACAGGGAAACCTGCCATCCTGTCTATAAAATTGCGGTAGTGCTGCTGCGCCAAAACGGTGGTGGGAACTAAAAACGCCGCCTGCATCCCGTCCATTACCGCTTTAAAAGCTGCTCGCAGAGCGACTTCCGTCTTTCCGTAGCCCACATCCCCGCAGAGCAGGCGATCCATAGGCTGTATTTTTTCCATAGCCTCCTTTACTTCCTTAATGGTCTGCAGTTGATCCGGAGTTTCTTCATATGGAAAGGCTGCCTCGAAATCTTTTTGCCAGGGATGATCCGGTGAAAACTGGTGACCCGGCTCGCTTTCTCTGGCAGCATAAAGCGACAGCAGTTCTTTAGCCAATTCCTGAACCGAAGCCAGGACCCGGGCTTTCGCTCGACTCCACTCGCCACCGCCCAAAGCATGCAGTTTTGGTTTTTTTCCTTCGACCCCGATATATTTACGAACTAAGTCAATTTGCTCTATAGGAATGAAGAGCTTGTCATTACCGACGTACTGAATATACAGGTAGTCCCGCTGCGTGCCCCCCACAGCCAGAGTGCGCAACCCCAGGTATTGCCCGATACCGTGCTGTTCATGTACCACATGGTCGCCAAGCTGCAATTCCTGATAATCGCCGACCAACATGCCCTCCTTCCCTTTAATCCGTCGACGTTTCTTCTTTTGCGGCAAAATGTCCTGCTCTGCCAACACAGCTAATTTCACCGCCGGAATCACAAACCCAACCTCTAGCGTACCGTGTAGAAGTGTAACCGTACGGGGAAGAAACTCCGGTTCAGCAAGAGTGTAATGAGCAGGGATGTTTTTATCTGCCAAAACATCGGCAATACCTGTGCTGCGTTCGCGGGACGAGGTAAGAATCACCGTCCGATAACCCTGCTTGCGCCAATGCCCAACTTCCTCAGCAAAAAGATCCCATTGTCCAAGAAAGCGCGGGACAGGCTTTGCACTAAGCGAGATGGTCCGTCGGTAGGAGTGATGAGGACTACTGTGGGTAAATAGTGAAAAAGCTACCAACTGTCGAGCCGGATTTGCCAGAACTTCGCCATACGTCCAGGCCGGTTCTGCCTGCCTAGGAAGAATATCTCCCTGGGCAAGTAGAGTGCTTTGCATTTCGCCTAGCTGGCTAAGAAGCTCTTCAGCCGCCTGCTGGCAGCGTGGCGGGTCATCTACAAAAAGCAAAGTCTCCTTAGGGAAATAGTCTGGTAGTGCCCTAGCGTCAGAGTAAAAATAAGGCAGATACTGTTCCATGCCGGGGAAATAGGCTCCCTCCCTAATCAGCTCAAGATGCTCCGCCACTATTTCACGCAGACGCCCTCCCGCTTCGGAACGATCCCGCTTGCCTGCCTGCTCAGCAAGCTGCCGCATTTCTGCTTCCAGCGCAGCCGACGCTTCCGCCCGCTGAACATCTCCCACGACCATCTCTCTGGCAGGAGTAATCTCCAACACAGAGACAGTTTCACGTGAGCGCTGCGACAATAGATCAAAACTACGGATGGAATCTACCATGTCCCCAAAAAATTCCAGCCTATAGGGATAGGGCTCCCCTACCGGGAAAATATCCAAAATACCTCCCCTGAGCGAAATTTGGCCTTGAACGTCCACAATCTCCACCCGCTCGTAGCCTGCAGCCGTCAACGCCAAGAGCAGAGAATCTAAAGGAAGCTGCTGACCGCCGGAGATTGAGAAGCAGGCATTCTGCCATGACGCAAACGGAGCCATTTTCGTCAATACTGCTGAAATAGTTGCCACCACAAAAATGTTTTTCCCGGCGGCCAGCGCCTTCAGCACGGCGATTCTCTGCGCCGCTGCATCTCCACTGGCGGAGAGCAGAGTATAACCGTATAGCAAGTCCCGGGAAGGGAAATAGAAAACTTCTTCTTCTTTAAAGGTAGCAAGCAAGTCTTCATAAATTTTTATAGCCTGGAGCGAATCATGCGCCACTAGGAGTACAGGCCTGCCTGTCCGAATGCGAACGGCTGCCATCATGAGATTTCTGGCACTATCATCCAGGCCATAGACCAACTGGGACCGGGTCGAGCCTGCCAAGCCCTCAAAAAGCGGGGCAAGTTGCGGGATTGACAATAGTTCCGAGGCAAGTTTTTTAAGCATTTAGTGCCCTCCCGTAGTTTTGGCCCCGAGATTAAGTTTGCGGGAAAACAAGAAAAACGCTTCGCGCTTTATCCAAAGATGCGTTTTTCTTGTCCGCTAGGGGCTGCCGCCCCTTCGGCGAGCCTGCGGGCTCTGAGCACCCCGCAAGAGTAAGGGGCACGCCCCTTACAAAC
>JAGXTN010000014.1 GCA_018333455.1 Dethiobacter sp.
AGGGTGAGGGCCAGCTGAGGCGCATTTTCATCCTTCTGATGGTGCCCCCGTCTTTGTGGGGGCATGCGTATCTACACAAAAAAAAGTAAGCAGACCGCACTGGAATAAGTACGGTCTTTTCAAGGAAGCTTCTCTTAGAAAGGGGCAGGGTGAGGGAGAGGTGACTTGCAGTGCAGATGCTTGGTGGACACAGCTTAAGCCCTAGTGCAACTGTTCGGGAAAATGACGATATGTTGGGCATCGAGTTTAACCCGTACACGAGCTCCTACAGGATAAATTTCAGTCGATGGTCTAATGGCGTGGATTGAAGGGCCATTACCAAATTGGAGCCGATATAGGACGGAGGCGCCCAGAAAACGGGCCTCTGTGATGGTCGATTCCCCTGCGGAGTCTAGACTGAAAAACACATCGTCCGGTCTGACCATTAATTCAACCTGCCCTGATTCTTGCAATTGATTGCCAGGTAGGGGGAAGGTGCCAAAGGCGCAGCTGACTGTGTCTTTTCTGATCTGTCCTTCAATAAAATCTGCTTTGCCCACAAAATCGGCTACGAACTTACTGCAGGGGTGATGATAGATTTCGGCCGGTGTGCCTTCCTGTTCCAAAGAGCCTTTATTAAGGACGCCAACCTTATCAGAGAGAGAAAATGCTTCTTCTTGGTCGTGGGTAACTAAAATAGTAGTTGCTCCTTGTTCTTTGAGGATGCGTTTTGTCTCGCCACGTAGTTCTTCTCGCAGGTCGGCATCCAAATTAGAGAAAGGTTCATCAAGTAAGACTACCTGCGGACTGGGTGCAAGCGAGCGAGCAAGTGCCACCCTTTGCCGCTGGCCTCCCGAAAGTTCGTGGGTGTATCTTCCGCCTAAGCCAACCAGCCCTGTCAGCTCCAGCAGTTGGGCAACTCTCTCTTTAGCTTTTTCCCGCGGGTAGCCCTTCAGACCGAAAGCAACATTTTGCGCTACCGTCATATGCGGAAATAGGGCGTAATCCTGGAAAACTATGCCGATACCTCTTTTTTCAGGCAGAACCCAAGTATTGTCCGCCGCAACCGGCTCTCCGTTAATAATAATGCGACCCTCATCGGGCCGGTCAAGGCCGGCAATTAAGCGCAATGTCGTAGTTTTACCACAACCAGAGGGGCCAAGTAAGGAAAAGAAATCTCCCTTGGCGATACAGACTGTCAGTTCAGAGACCGCTTTGGCAGTGGCAAAAGATTTAGATACATTCTCAAGCCGGACGTAGGCCGGTCCTTTTTCTGAGGGAGAGCTATCGTTAGTGTTTTTTCTAAGCAACATTTATGACACCTTTCTTTAGTTATTGCGGGAGCCTACCCGCGTCAGAAATACTACAGGCAGCAAACCTACCAGCACTATGGCCAACGCCGGCAGAGAGGCGCCCGCCCAGATAGATTCAGCAGCCATCTGCCAGACCCAAACGGCAAGAGTATCATAACCAAATGGTCGCAACATCACCGTAATCGGCAGCTCTTTCATGACATCTACAAAAACCAGGATGGCGCCGGCAAGCATACCGGGAGCCACCAGCGGCAAATGAATTTTCCACGCTATGCGCCAAGGTTTGGCGCCCAAAATTTGAGCGGCTGCGGTAATATTTGGGGTGATTTTTTCTAGACTGGAATCTACGCTGTTAAAACTGACTGCCATAAAACGAACAACGTATGCATAAATCAGGCCAACGATTGAACCTGTCAGGAGCAACCCGGGGGTAATTCCTAGCCAGGCTTCTAAGAAGTTATTTAACGCATGGTCAAAGGCGGACAAAGGCACAATAATGCCGACGGCTATTACGGCCCCGGGGATAGCGTAGCCACTGGTCGCTAGTTTGGCCAAGACAAAGCCGACGCTGCTTCCGTTTAGCCGGATGCTGCTTGCTAAAACTAAAGCAGCAATGGTGACGAAAAATGCTGCGGTCAATGAAAGGATCAGGGTATTGCGGATCAACTGAGCGTAAACGCTCATCGTTCCTTCCGGCAGTCTGGGCAGCTCACTCCAAGTCCAAGAGGCAAGTTGGGTGACGGGCAGGAGAAAAGCTAGTGCTACCACGAGTAAACAGCCAAGCACCATCAACCAACCGCGCCAACCCCGCAAGGTAAGCGGCGTGATGCCCGGTGCTTTGCCGCCAGCCTGGTAATAACGGGTACGACCGCGCAAAGCGTGCTCCAGCAGGACAATGGCTAACGCCGCAAACGCTAAGAGTCCGGCAAGTTCGGAAGCGGCACGGAGATCCATCATGCCGTGCCAAACACGAATGACTCCGTCGGAAAGCGTCGGGAAGTTGAAAAAGCGCACAGTAGCAAAATCGGCTAAAGCTTCCATGATAGCCAGTGCTACCCCTGCGGCGATGGAAGGTCTTGCCAGTGGCAGAACAATTCGAAAAAAGATGTGACCAGATCCATAGCCCATGACTCTTGCGGCTTCAATAAGTGAGCCGGATTGTTCCCGAAAGGCGGCTTTAGCCAACAAATAGACGTAAGGATATAAAACGAGTGTCATTACTAAGATGGCACCTCCTCCGGAACGAATTTCCGGGAACCAGGTGAGGTCAGTAAAATAGCGGCGCAAAAAGGTTTGCAATGGGCCGGCAATGTCGAAAGTAGCCATATAAACAAAGCCTTGCACATAAGTGGGTACAGCCATAGGTAATAATAACAAAAGTTCCAGTATCTTTCGCCCGGGGAAACGATAAGCTGTAACTACCCAAGCCAAGCTCACCCCGAGAAACAGTGTGCCTGCGCCCACGCCTGCCAGGAGCACTAAGGTGTTTTTGATCATTTCCGGCAGGAGCGTTTGTGCCAAGTGGGACCATACTTCCCAGGTGGGGGTGAAGAGCGCAGAAGCTACTACCAGCACAGGCAACACGATCAGTATTGCTAGGAACAGCGGAAGCACGGGCAGGCTACGCAAGCCTTGCCCGTGCTTAATGAAGGATCTTTTAGCTATTGCTGTCTTCATTTAATCTACCTCACCTATAGCCTGCCTCGTCCAGCAGTTTGATGGCATCGGCCTGCAGTCGGCCAAATTCGCCCATATTGATCGGGTCAGCAACGAAGCTGCCGAATTCTGCAATGATGGGATGTGGTAAAACAGCGGGATTAGTCGGGAATTCGTGGTTAGAGTCGGCAAACAGTTTCTGCCCTTGGGGACTGGCCAGCCACTCCAGCAGACGAATCGCATTCTCTCTGTTCGGCGAGTGGGTCGTCACACCGCCGCCGCTAATATTTACATGTGCCCCCCGTTCGTCTTGATTAGCCCAAAAGACGCGCACCGGAAACGCGGGGTTAGCTTCCAGCAGGCGGCCCAAGTAGTAGTGGTTTGCGATAGCCACATCAGCTCCGCCGGCTGCCAGCGTTTCCAGGATGCGAGTGTCGCTGTCAATTAGGGTAGGTTTATTGGCTACCCAACCCTGCACAACTTCTTTGGCTCGCGCCTCGCCGTGGGCGGCAATCATGCTCGCTACTAGAGACTGTGTATACGCATGCGTAGCCGGGCGCATGGCTAGGCGTCCCAGCCACTGTGCGTCTGCCAGCGCTTCGTAAGTAGAAAGTTCCTCGGGGCTGACCCGGTCCGGATGATAGAGAATCGTACGGACACGCTTAGTCAGGCCAAACCATTGATTTTTAGGATCACGCATATTCTCCGGGATATTGCCTGTCAGTACAGCGCTTTCCACAGCCGAAAGGAGCCCTTCTTCCGCCGCCAGCCAGAGGTTGCCGGCATCCACCGCCAAGTACACGTCGGCAGGTGTAAACTTGCCTTCGGCTTTAATCCGTTCGCGTAAAATCGCGTCACTGCCGGTGGTAAAGCGGACGGCAATGCCTGTTTCTTCAGTAAACGCCTCAAATACTTGTTCCACCCCATAGTGGCGTGCGGTGTAAATATTGACAATCCCTTTAGCTTCCTCTGGTTCTGCCGGTACTTGCGGACCATTGCCCGTGCGGAGAAAGGTGCTGGCAAAGATTCCTAGTGCAAAAGCCAGTATGACGAAGGCCATGGTAATAAACTTGCTTGTTTTGCTCATTTTTCCCTCAATTCCGAGAATCTTTCTGCGTTAGTCAAACTGTTGAGACAGAAAGCTATTCTCAATTAATAGTACTTCTCATTTTACTGGCTTGTTTTGCCGCACGCAAGTAGCTGCGCTATTGATTTTAGGGGGATAGAACGATAATTCTCGTGTTACTTTAGTTTTCCTTCATTTATTTGCTGATTATAAATTATTTATTGTGAAGCGGTTGTTGAGTTATTTCAGCGTGAAGCAAATGCCTCATAATAGTTTCCTACAATAAAAAAGACGCTTCGCATTTTCTATCAACTGACGCGTCTTTTTTATCCGCTAGGGGCTGCCGCCCCTTCGGCGAGCCTGCGGGCTCTGAGCACCCCGCAAGAGTAAGGGGCACGCCCCTTACAAACCCCAACGCATAGGATCG
>JAGXTN010000092.1 GCA_018333455.1 Dethiobacter sp.
AAATTATCCTTACAAGGAAGTGTATAAAAAATGTTTGGCATAAAAAGTAGCTTAATCAAAAAAACGAGCGGTGCTCTGTGGATAACTCACAGAGTTTAATAAATATTCGCGAGTAGAAATTTGAAAAGTGATGGCAGAAATGGTAAAATATTCATGTAACGGTCTAGATTCTTCGTAAAATCATATTAATTCATGCGAATGAAAATTACACGTGGAATTTAGGACATATGCTCTTGCCGCGGGGGGGGTATGATATATTCTTCACGAGAAGACAGCTTTTTCCAATTGCAACCAAGAAAAAATTGCGTGGAGATGGGTGACGGAAAAATAATTTTGAGGAGTGAGGAAGTCAATGAAGAAGAAATTCCGTATCGTGTTGATGTTATTGACGGTGGTTCTGTTAATGTCTGTCTTTGTGACTCCATTTGCCGCCGGGTGGGAGAATGCTACGTCTGCGCAAATTAAGGTTAGTCAAGCCGCGCCTAGCGCAGATGTGTCAGCCGCTGATTTTCTTTCATTTGCAGACGAATTTATCGAGCGACGGACAGCGGCATTGACTGGGACAATGAAAATGATGCCTGAACTAGTAGTAGGTAATGGTACGCTTTACGAGTCCATGCGCGTGGTCGATGCCGAAAAGAATGCGCTAGCTGAGCTCAATGCGCGACGTGATGTATTACGAGAATGGGGTGAGGCATATTCTCACAGTTTCACAGAGGTAATGCTCCAACGTTACAACATAGAGGATGGTGTAGTGACTCTGGACGTTGAGGAGTTTACTAAGCTATATTACGAAAAAATACGCGGTGATGAGCCGGACTACACGGCTTGGGTTACCCATCGCCGGTTCGTGTTCTCCAAGGGTACAACGGGATGGGAATTGGTGTCGCAGGAATTGTTGAATAGCAATGGTCCGGCTCCTAAAAACGAGCCTGCAGGTGCGACACAGGATGCGATGCGTTAAACACTTGTTGAGATTGCGTCAGCACAAAACATGGACATAGATAGATTCACTTCAACAAGCAACCCGACAAGTAATGTAACAATTCAATCCACCTTCAATCGCACCGCTGCTAGAGATTACGCAATTAGGTGGTGGAATGTACGTAATCCGGCATACCGTTCTTTCGCGGAAAACTGCACAAATTTCATTAGTCAAGCAATGAGAGCGGGCGGATGGACAGATGTGCCCGGCTGGTACAGGGATGCTCGTCACTGGTGGTTCAACTGGTTAAACCAGACCTGGTCGTGGGTCGGTGTGAGACATTGGCATGAGTTCGCCCTTACACATAGCAGGCGAACTTGGTTGCTTAGCTTGCCTAGGAGTTTGTTTGAAGGCGAAGTACTGTTGGTTGACTTTCAAAATAATGGAACAAAAGATCACAGCATGATTGTAACGCGTAAAACCGCAACTGAAATATACCTTACCTATAACTCGGTGGACACCTTAAATCGGAGTTTTGCTTCACTTAGTCTTTCATTCCCGAACGCAAGATGGTTCCCACACATGGTTTTCTCACAGTTTTAACGAGAGGTGTATAGATTGAGAATACCAACATGGCAAATGCTGGCAACATCACTCGTCTTGATTTTAGTTGTGGTGGTCAGCGTGTCAATTTGGAGGGCGCGGTATGCGCTTGATCTTCCAAGTCCAGGACGAGATCCCGGGAAGGCCGCAGCCACAAGGTACGTTTTTGAGTATATAGCTGCGCTGAATGCCAATGATTCTGGACTATTAGGTGAAGTAGTGGGAAGATCGGCAAACGCACCAGATATTCAGGAAACACTTCGGCTCTTTGGCGGTCGCGACTTGATTGATGTCGAAGTGACTGTCGTTCATGATTTTCGATACCACTATCAAGTGTGGATCACGGCTCGAACCGGTGATGGTTCAATAGTTGAGATGTACCAAGTAGTCGGATGGACTGGGGAACACTTTAGGATATTGCAGCTACACACTGGTTCTATCCCACCGCGTTGACAAAGTGTAATTTAGCGCATTTTGCAAGGAGGCAGAGGCACTATAATTGACTTGACGTGGGCTTTGTTTTCAGCGTTAGGAGTCAATGAAACTGTTCTGCAAAATCTTTCTTAGATAAAAAAACATAAGTATAAATTTGCTTTAGAAAAGCTTTGCCATGCAAACAGTTGCTTGTT
>JAGXTN010000068.1 GCA_018333455.1 Dethiobacter sp.
TAGGAAATTATATCGTTCAGGGAAGCTACGATCCTATGCGTTGGGGTTTGTAAGGGGCGTGCCCCTTACGCTTGCGGGGTGCTCAGAGCCCGCAGGCTCGCCGAAGGGGCGGCAGCCCCTAGCGGATAAAAAAGACGCGTCAGTTGATAGAAAACGAGAAGCGTCTTTTTTATGTTGCAGGAATAGCGCAGTATTTTGGGGAAATATAGGGAGTGAATCAGTAACCATGGAGGCAAACAGATGGCAGTATTGTCAGTAAGTCAAATTTCTAAATCATACGGGGCAGCCACCATTTTGCAACGCACTACTTTTCAGCTGCACGAGGGTGAACGGGTGGGGCTGGTGGGTCCAAACGGTGCCGGCAAAACCACACTGCTGAAAATTATTACCGGGCAGGAGGCGGCCGATGCGGGTACAGTAGCATTGGCCCGCGGTGTAACCATTGGTTATCTTGAGCAGGGGACGTCAAAAGCTGCGGTTGGCACCATGGAAGAAGAATTGCGTCGTGCTTTAGGCCCTTTGGAAGAGCTGGCTGTCCGGATGAGTATGCTGGAAAAGAATATGGCTTCGGCAAAGCTTGCTGCCGACTCGCCGGCACTCGCAGCGGCGCTAAACGACTACGGAAAGCTACGGCACCGGTTTGAGGCGGCAGGGGGATACAGCGCCGAGTCCAGGTTGCGGTCTGTGGTTTCAGGACTTGGTTTTTCCACCAGCGACCTGCAACGTGCCATGGAGACATTTTCCGGCGGCGAGAGAACACGTTTGCGCTTAGCTCGCCTCTTGTTGGAGGAGCCGGGGCTATTGTTGCTGGATGAACCCACAAACCACCTTGATATGGCAGCGGTGGAGTGGCTGGAAAAATATTTGAGTGATTGGCGTGGTTGTGTGTTGATCGTTTCCCATGATCGCTATTTTCTGGACAGGGTGGCAGGACGGATTTTAGCTTTGGGGCAGCATCAGCTTAAAAGCTACCGTGGTAATTATTCCGCATACACGGCACAGCGTGAGTTGGAGGCGGTGACCGAAGATAAAGCTTACCGCAAGCAGCAGGAATATATTACTAGGGAAGAAACGTATATCCGCACCCAGGGTACTGGGGAACGAGAAAAAAAACAGGCGAAAAGTAGGCAAAAGAAACTGGAGAAGTTGACCCAGCTTGACCGTCCGCAGCAGGAAAAAGCCATGGCATTAGATTTTCTCTTTTCTGGGCGCAGTGGGGATATAGCCGTGCGCTTAACGAATGTTGCCAAAAGATTTGCAACCAGAACTGTTTTTCGGAATGTAAATGTAGAAATTCGCTGGGGCAAACGGGTGGCGCTCCTTGGTCCCAATGGTTCAGGAAAATCCACATTGCTCAAACTTATTGCTGGTGAGTTGGCGGCAGATAGCGGCACGGTCTGGCTTGGTCCCAGTGTTCGTTTGGTATATTTCGACCAACACCAGCAGACAGTTTCAGCGGAAAAAACGCCGCTCGACGAGATTATGGATGCTTCCGGCATGACTCTTGGCGCTGCCAGAACGTACCTGGGCCGCTTTCTATTTAGTAGAGAAGACGTGTTCAAATGCAATGCGGATTTAAGCGGCGGTGAGCGGAGCCGTTTGGCGTTGGCTAAGTTGGGTCTTGACGCAGGAAATTTTCTTGTGCTGGACGAACCTACGAACCATCTGGATATCCGCGGTGTTGAAGAATTGGAAAGCGCGCTCGATGCTTTTCCGGGAACACTTTTGGTAGTTACGCACGACCGCTACTTTATTAGTCGCACAACCGATTGTGTGTTAGACGTGAGGGATGGCGGCGTAAGCTTTTATCAAATGCCTTATGCAGAATATTTACAGGAACGGGAAAGACGGGAGAAGACGTCTGTTTCACCGGAAAAAGCGGAAACTCGTGAACGGCAGGAGGCAGAGAAACAAAAACGGGAAGATTTGCTGGCGCAGCGGCGTGAATTGCGTAAAATGGAACAACGCACTCGTGAAACTGAAGAAGAAATTGGCAGGCTTGAACACTGCCTTGTTCGCTTGGCTGCAGAGCTGGTAGAACCGGATGTGTTTAATGATTATCGCTTGGCGGCGGAAAAAGGGGAGGAAATGGACAGAATCAAAGAGGCGTTGGAAAAATTATATTCTTCGTGGGAAAAATTAACTTGCCAGTTAGAAGAAAGTTTATAGCAAAAATATACAAAAGGATGTGTTTATTTTGGCGGAAGTTTTATTAATCTCCGGTAGCCCTAAGCGAGAAGGAAATACAGCTTTAGTGATGGAAAAGTGTGCTGTAAAAATTAGAGAGCTAGGTTTAACTGCTGAAATTGTGTCTCTAGCCGGCACAAAAATTGAGGCCTGCATCGCCTGTAGAAAATGCGTTGGCAATGGCGCTTGCGTGCTGGATGATGAATTAAATTCCATTGCTGAAAAAGTCAGAAAAGCAGGCGGTTTCATAGTCGGTGCGCCTGTCTATTTTGGTACTGCCCGCGGCGATGTAATGAATCTGTTGCAGCGAATTGGCATGCTCTCTTACAATGGCGATAAGTTTCTCTCCTGGAAAGTGGGTGGACCTATTGCTATTAACCGCCGCGGCGGAGCTACCGCCACTATCCAGGAAATGCTGATGTTTTTTTTAATCAATGAAATGATTGTCCCCGGCTCAACTTATTGGAATATACTCTTTGGCAAGACCCCCGGGGAAGCGCTAGAGGATGAAGAAGGGGTCCGCACTGCGGAACGTTTCGCTGAAAACGTGGCAAAGTTAATCCTAAAGATTCAAAAATAAAAAATTAAAAGCTTGTTTTTTTTAGACAAAATTAGATAAAATATGAAGAAGAAAGGTTTTGATCTTTCCGGGAGGGATAATTTTGACAAAAGTTCAGGAAATGGCCATTAATACAATCCGCTTCTTAGCAGTGGATGCGGTGGAGGCTGCAAATTCAGGACATCCTGGTTTGCCAATGGGCGGCGCACCAATGGCCTATACGCTCTGGACACAATTTATGCAGCATTGCAGCAGTGACCCGGCATGGCCCAATCGCGACCGCTTTGTCTTGTCTGCCGGGCATGGATCCATGCTTTTGTATGCGCTGCTGCATTTATGCGGCTATGAGCTGCCTTTGGAGGAAATTAAAAACTTTCGCCAGTGGGGAAGCAAAACGCCGGGACACCCCGAGCATGGCCATACAGTGGGGGTGGAGACTACCACGGGCCCGCTGGGACAGGGCTTTGCTAATGCTGTAGGCATGGCCATTGCCCAAGAGCGATTGGCAGCTGAGTTTAACAAGCCTGATTTCCCGCTTGTTGACCATTTCACCTATGTCTATGCCGGTGATGGCTGCATGATGGAAGGTATTACAGCCGAGGCGGCATCTTTGGCCGGCCATTTAAAGCTGAGCCGGTTGATTTGCCTTTATGATGACAATCAAATTACTATTGACGGCAGAACTGAATTGGCTTTTACTGAAGATGTGGGCAGGCGGTTTGAAGCATACGGCTGGCAAGTATTTAAAGTTGCTGATGGTACTGCTACAGCAGAAATTGCTGCCGCCATCACAGCAGCAAAGGCTGACCAAACCCGTCCCTCACTAATTTTAGTGCGGACAGCCATCGGTTTTGGCAGCCCTAACAAACAGAATAGTGCGGAGGCTCACGGCGCTCCACTGGGTGCGGCTGAAGTTCGCCTGACAAAAGCAAATCTAGCTTGGCCGCAGGAGCAGACGTTTTATGTGCCGCCTGAAGTGCGCGCACATTTTGCGGGACTGCAAACAAGGTTAGCCGCCGTTAAAGAAGAGTGGGACAGGTTGTTTGCGGCCTACCGCAGTAAGTATCCGGAAGATGCGGCTCGTTGGGATGCTTGGCACAACAGGAGCTTACCGGCTGCCTTGCAGGAAGATAAAGCATTATGGTCTTTCGATAAGCCCATGGCAACCCGCGCTGCTTCGGGTCAGGTGATGCAGGTTCTGGCTAAATACCTGCCAAATTTGCTGGGCGGCTCTGCCGACTTAAACGCATCCACGAAAACCTATCTTTTAGGGCTGGGTGATTTCCAGGCGGAAAACCGCAAGGGAAACAATCTATATTTTGGCGTACGCGAGCATGGCATGGCAGCAGTTCTGTCAGGTCTTGCGCTCTATGGCGGTTTGCGGCCTTACGGCGCTACCTTTCTTGCTTTTTTTGACTACATGAAACCGTCAGTACGGCTGGCTGCCTTGATGCGGCAGCCCGTGGTATACGTTTTTACCCATGACAGCATCGGGGTAGGGGAAGATGGTCCGACGCATCAGCCGATTGAACAACTTGCCAATATGCGTTCTATTCCTAATCTTCATGTCCTTCGCCCTGCGGATGGCCGTGAGACGGCAACTGCATGGCTTCATGCTCTTAGCCGCACCGATGGTCCCACCGCTTTAGTGCTGACAAGGCAGAACCTGCCGCAACTGTCGGCAAGCGGTATGAATGCGCTAAAAGGCGGCTATATTATGGAGCGAGAAGCAGGGGAGGCACCGGAGCTAATTATTATGGCGAGCGGTTCCGAGGTGGAGTTGGCGCTTCAAGCAAAGAAGGTGCTGCAAGCAGAAGGGATAGCAGTTAGAGTGGTCAGCATGATGAGCTGGGAGCTGTTTATGGCGCAGCCTGCTGCATACCGTGCAGAAGTCTTGCCGCCTGCCGTTAAAAAACGTCTGGTGGTGGAAGCGGCTCATCCTATGGGGTGGGAGCGTTTTAGCGGCGATGAAGGCGCCACAGTTACCATTGATCACTTTGGTGCATCAGCCCCCGGAGAAGTGCTGATGGAGAAATTTGGCTTTACAGTAGAGAATGTGGCGGCACGCGCACGGCAATTACTTGAACGTAGAACCTAATAGGTCGGAGAAGTTGTATATTGTCTGCTGCCAGGGCAAAATAGAAGGCGAGGAGGTTTTACTGTGCCAACATATGAATATACTTGCAAACAGTGTGCTAACCGCTTTGAAGTGATGGTGCCTAGCGAGAAAAAAGCAGCCGTCTGCTGCCCTCAATGCAATTGCTGTGATTTGCAGGAAGTCTATACTTTAAATGTGAGTAAAGCAGGTAAGCACACAAAGGGCGAATCCTGCGCCCAAAGTGAGTCCTGCCCGTCTAAGCGTTTCGGCTTTGGCTGAGGTTAACTCTACGAAACCTGGTCAGGTTTTGATATTGAATAAAGGGGCTGCAACGAACTTTTTAATCAAAGCTTCGTTACAGCCCCTTTGTCTATAGTGCTATTCCGTTTTGTAGCCGGCGGCTAAGCGTTGCCCAAATTTTTTACACTGCTCAATATCTTCAGGATGCGGTGTCCAAAAGATTTCCAGCGTATCGGTTTCAGCCAGGCTGAAACCGGCTTTTTGGATGCGGGCAGTCATCTGTTCAATGGCGCCGCCGCTCCAGCCGGAGGAGGCAAATAAGGCAGCACGTTTCTTTTTAGGTTTCAGACTCGCAAGATCGTCTAGGAAAGGGGAAAGCTTCGGCAGAAAATCGCGGTTCATGGTGGCAGAGCCTACTACCACCAACTCGGCATCGAGTATTTCTGCGATGACATCACTGGCGTCGCTTCCGGAAATTTTGTAGAGTTTTGCTTCCATTCCGCTGGCCACTAAGCCATCAAGAATTGCGTGAGCCATTTTTTCTGTACTACCCCAGATGGTTTCATAAACCACAATCGCTTTCTGCTGATGTTTGCCTGCTGCCCAGTGCAAGTAGGCCTCAATTATTTTGCCCGGGTCTTTGCGCCAGATGTTGCCATGGCTAGGGGCAATCATCTCAATTTCTAACCCCAGTTTGGTTATTTCATCAATTTTCTTGAGCACCAGAGGGCCGAAGGGCAATAAGATATTGGCATAATATTTTTTTGCTTCCTGCATCATCACAGCAAGGTCGGTGTCATCGTCAAAACGGGTGGAAGTGGCTAAGTGTTGTCCAAAAGCATCGTTAGGCAGGAGCAGTTTTTCCTCGGGCAGATAAGTAAACATGCTATCGGGCCAGTGCAACATGGGCGCTTCCACAAAACTGAGCGTATTTTTGCCGATCGATAAGGTGTCACCCGTTTTTACAATCTGTTTTTTCCAGGAGTTGTTAAAATAACGGTCAATAACCGGCGCTGCTTTTGCTGAGCAAATAATGATAGCATCCGGCGCAGCTGCCATGATGGCAGGCAGTGCGCCCGCATGATCCACTTCCACATGGTTAACAACCACATATTTTATTTTCTTTGGGTCGATTAACGTGCTGATGCTTTCCAATAATTCAGCGGCAAAGGGAGTATAAACAGTATCGACTAAAGTGGGTTGTTCATCAAGGAGCAGATAAGAGTTGTACGTTGTGCCCCTGTGCGTAGAATAGGTAGCGCCGTGAAAATAGCGCACATTCCAGTCGATAACACCTAACCAGTAAATATTTTTTTTGATTTCCACAGGATTCATTTACTGCACCTCCGGTATTTGATTACAAAGGGTAAGATCACATAATTTTGCAGATATTATTGGTAAATTCCAGGGGGTCACTGATGGGGAGGCCTTCGATGAGGAGGGCCTGGTTGTAGATAAGTTCTGTGTAGAGCGCGAATTTTTCTTTGTCGTTTTCAAAAGCATTCTCCAAAGCATTGAAAACATTGTGATTAATGTTGATTTCCAGGACTTTTTCCGCTTTGAGGTTGGGGTTGTTCGGCATAGTGCTGAGGATTTTCTCCATTTCGATAGAGAGTTCTCCTTCGTTGGAGAGACAGACAGGGTGGTTTTTGAGGCGCTTGGAGGCGCGGACATCTTTTACTCTATCTGAGAGGATAGCTCTCATTTTTGCAAAGAGTTCCTTGGCTGTTTCCTGCGGGGTGTCGGTTTCTTCAGTGTCGATGCCTAAATCTTTGGCTGAGACGGAGCGGAATTCTTTCTCTTTGTAGGCAAAGAGCATCTTGACGGCAAACTCGTCCACGTCGTCAGTGAAGTAAAGGATTTCGTAGCCTTTGTCTCTGATTACTTCTGTCTGTGGGAGTTTTTCGATGCGGTCGATGGATTCGCCTGCTGCATAGTAAATATATTTTTGCTCCTCAGGCATGCGGGAGATGTATTCGTCCAAGGTAACCAGTTTTTTCTCTGCAGATGAGTGAAACAGCAGGAGGCTCTGGAGGACGTCTTTGTTTGCGCCAAATTCGCTGTAGATGCCGTATTTTAACTGTTTGCCAAAGGAGTAATAGAAGGTTTCGTATTTTTCTCGGTCGTTTTTGAGGAGGCTTTCCAATTCTTTTTGGATTTTGGATTTAATGTTTTTGGCGATGAGGTTTAACTGTCTGTTGTGCTGGAGTATTTCCCGGGAGATATTGAGGGAGAGGTCTTCAGAGTCAACCATGCCTTTGACAAAACTGAAATAATCCGGCAGGAGGTCGGCGCTTTTATTCATGATAAGGACGCCGCTGGAGTAGAGTTCCAGACCTTTTTCGTAGTCTTTGGTATAGAAGTCGTAGGGCGTTTTTTCGGGAATGTAGAGGATGGCGTTGTAGCTGACGGCGCCGTCTGTGCTGATGTGGATGTACTTGAGAGGTTTGTCGAAGCCGTAGCGCTTTTCGGTATAGAAATTTTCGTAGTCCTGGGCGGTCAGTTCGGATTTATTCTTTTTCCAGATGGGGACCATGCTGTTGACGGTTTGTTCCTCGCTGACTGTTTCGTATTCGTCTTCCGTGCCTTCCTTGCGTTTACGGGTAGTGATGTCCATCTTAATGGGGTAGCGGATGAAATCGGAGTACTTTTTGATGATTGTGCGGAGTGTATACTCTTCCAGGAAATCATCGTAGTTTTCTTCTTCGGTGTTTTCTTTGATTTTGAGGATGATGTCGGTGCCTGATGTTTCTTTTTCCCAGGGGACAATGTTGTAGCCGTCGATGCCTCTGGATTCCCATTTGTAAGCCTCGTCTGCACCTAATGCTTTGGAGATGACGGTGACCGTGTCTGAGACCATAAAGGCGGAATAGAAGCCTACGCCAAACTGACCGATGATGTCGTAGCCGTCTTGGATTTCGTGTTCCTTTTTAAAGGCCAAGGAGCCGCTTTTAGCGATGACGCCTAGGTTATCATCCAGCTCTTCTTTGCTCATACCGATGCCGGTATCACTGATGGTGAGGATTCTGTTTTGCTTGTCGGCAGTGACTTTGATAAAGTAGTCTTCCTTGCTAAATGTGAGCGAGTCATCTGTAAGAGTTTTATAGTAAATTTTATCGAGAGCGTCGCTGGCGTTTGAGATAAGCTCTCTGACAAAGATTTCTTTGTGGGTGTAGATAGAGTTGATCATCAGCTCCAGCAGTCGTTTTGATTCAGCTTTGAATTGTTTTTTAGCCATAGTTATCTTCTCCCTTCAGTGGATGTAGATACGTTTAGCTCTCTTGGCTGCAGAGTGCTAAACTGTTAGAGATTATTCTTGGTGATTGCTTTTAGGAACAGATTAAAGTCCTGCATGTTTTCCCTGAGAATCCGGTAAACCTCCTTTTCATCAACATGATGATATAGGTGTACAATTCGGTTGCGGAATTTAATCATACCGCCAAAGATATTTTCTTCTGCTTTAGTGAAGTAACCTTTTTCCCGCAAAGTTCGTATAGAGTCGGCGCTTTTTACTGGAGTGCCCCAGCGGTTGCGGGCAATGATATGGTTCGAAATGTCAAGGATGGCCTCAATTGAAACTTGCAAGAGATGTTTAGCTGTCTCAATGTTACGGAAGTCGCTCCCAAACTCCAGTGGAGACATCTCTTTTAAGATCGCCAATTTTTCCAGGTTTCCCTCAATAAACTGGATTTTTTGCCTGATTACTTCTTTATTAACCATCCCCGTATGCCTCTCTCAAAGACGCATCGTAGTCTTTATAGAATTTACTGAGGGTTATGGAGTAGTCCTGGTAGAGGCTGATCACACGTTCCGTATAATCGCAGGTCGTTAGATAGTCCTTTTCGTGGATGATTCTTCCGTCTGCTATGGCTGCAAACTGTAATCTAAGGGGAGCTTTATTGAGGTTTAGCAAGTCTACGCGATCGGTGTCCAGAACAATTGACAGCTGGTTAAGCAACACGGCTTCTTCATTAATGTTGATATCTCTGCTAAACAGGATGGCAAAATCAATATCGCTGTCCGGAGTCTGATACTCTGTGCCATATGAACCAAATAAGTAGACGGTTTGTACGTCCGGCAATGCGGTAAAGAATTCATTAAGAGAAGACAACTTATCCTCAATATTAAGGTTTTGGAACATTATAACACCTCCCGGTTGACTTAATTGTATCAAGCAAATTAAGGGAAGTCAAAGTTTTGTTGCCCCTGACTATACAAGAAAAACGCTTCGCGCTCCGCTAGGGGCTGCCGCCCCTTCGGCGAGCCTGCGGGCTCTGAGCACCCCGCAAGAGTAAGGGTGAATCCCCCCTACGACCCCCTATTGTGTAGGAAATCATATAATTTCCTACCCTGAAAACATTTAACCAGCAAAAGGGCAACACAAAATTGAGCTGCGAAATTCCCTTTTTTCACAACCTCGTAGTAGCTGTATATGCTATTTTTGCACGATGACAAGTCGAGGAA
>JAGXTN010000126.1 GCA_018333455.1 Dethiobacter sp.
TAGAAGGCTCGGAATACGAATACTTTTTCTTCATAACAAATACTGAATTGCCCTCAGAAAAAGTGGTTATTTCTTACGAAAAGCGTGGCAACTCTGAGAATTACATCAAAGAAGCCAAGTATGATATCGGAGTTTGTCAAGGTAGTTGTCGCAAATCATCTTTAGAAATATTGACCGGATTAAGCCATACCTCACCAGGCAATGTCCAGTCTCGGGTCTTACCTGACCATCTCTGTGGCGCCTTTGCTTTTGCTAGCTCATAAACCTTGCGGCGTGCTTCAAGAACGCTTTCTGCTTTGCCGGAATGCACTTGATTGGGTGTTAGAAATTTGATGCCACTATGGTGATGTTCATGTCGGTACCAGTGTACAAACTGAAGACACCATTTTCTGGAAGCTTCAAGTGACACGAATCCCTTTGTTGGATATTTGGGACAATATTTGCATGTTTTAAAAATTGATTCTGAATAAGGATTATCATTGCTGACGCGAGGTCTGCTCCTCGAGGGCGTGACACCCAATTCATATAGTGTTGCCAGCATCGTGGCGCCTTTCATGGGACTGCCATTATCAGAATGTAGTATGAGGGGCGTTTGGTGGGCTCGTATGCCTTGAGACATTACCGCCTTACGTATCAGGTGGCTTGCGTGTTCTGCTGACTCATCCTCCCATACCTCCCAGCCGACGATATCCCTGCTAAAAATGTCGATGATGAGATAAAGAAAGTAATACAGCCCTTTGATTGGTCCGGGCAGGTATGTGATGTCCCAGGACCAAACTTGATTGGGCTTTGTAGCGCAGTGGCTTGCCTTAGGCTTGCCAGAAGGGCGCTCTACACGTCCGCGATAGTGTTGCTCACCCGCACGGCGCATTACCCGGTAGAAACTTGATTCCGAAGCAATATACTCTCCGCGGTCAGCTAAAGCCGGCACAATCTGACTGGGTGGCTTGCTGGCGAACTCAGGCGTGTTGACCGTTTTGAGGATAAGGGCAACCTCATCCTCCTTCAATTTACGATCAGATTCATATTTGGTTCTCAAAGGGCGTTGATCTTCTTGATGCGCATGTGGATTTTTCCATCTTTGAAGCGTTCTTGTTGTTATGCCTAAACACTCGCAGGCTTTGAACTGGCTTGCTCCGGATTGTACTGCTGCGTCTACCAGCTGGATTATCATAGCGCGATCTGAGTGGCTGGTCATTCGTCCTCGTCTGGTGTTCCCCAAATCGCTTCGGCTTTTTTTCTTAAGATCAGCAGCGCGGCGGCTTCCGCTAATGCGGATTCCTTACGCTGCAGTTCCTTACGTACTTGGCGCAGTTCCTTCTGGAGTGCTTTGTCTTGTTGCACTAACTCAGCGACTTGGCTTGGTATGTTGCCATTGGCGCTCATACAGTTTTCCTGCCATTGCTTCACCTGTTCAGGATAAAGTCCCTTTTTCCGACAGTACTCCGACAACTCAACCTCATTAAGGTTCATCGTTTCCACTACGATTAGAAACTTGTCCTGGCTACTCCACTGATCAGCCGGTTCTTCGTTGGCAGGAGCAGCATATCCGTTTGCTCTAAGTTCATTTCTCCATTTCTTGAGTGTAGCAGGTGCGACGCCAAGTGTTTCACTGATCTTGCTCAGCGCTACGTTCTCAGGCGGCAACATCATACGAATTGCTGTTTCCTTTACTCTTCTTGTGTAGGCCATTAGTAATCCCCCAATCGATTCTATTATAGGATACTTTTTTTAATGGTCTACGACAACTATTGTGACACATAGGGCATTATACAACTGCATTTTTTCTGTGAACTGTATCAATTCATAGAACTCTGTCTTATCCGGAATATTCTTTACGAGCTTGTCTACAGGCGGATCATGGTTTCTGACCACCCATAAATTCAGATGA
>JAGXTN010000131.1 GCA_018333455.1 Dethiobacter sp.
ACGTTTTCGCAGCTACGAACTGTCATTCTCGCTAACATGCCAAAACCTCTGGGCTTACTGCATGTGAACCATTGGCATGTCTTAACGCTGCGAATTCCCGTTCGCTAAACGCTGCTGACACTTAACACTCGCTTCCGCATTCTGTGAAAGTCAACAATATCTGCAAGAGGGCTAGGGTGAGGGACGGTCCAGCTATTCCCCTCTCCCCTCGGGAGAGGGCTAGGGTGAGGGCCGGTCCAGGCAAAGCGCTGCAGGGACGAAACATTGAAGCATTCCGGGTAATGTCGCCTTTCTCAGCTGCTCCGCTGTATCCGCTATTGTATCATTCTCAGTTTCGGCGCGGCTTGACTATATTGTAGGTAAAGTTATCGTAAAGGATGTCCCTTCGCCGGGTGAACTTTCCACCTGGATCTTGCCGCCGTGGGCAAGGATGATCGTCTGGGTGATGACAAGGCCTAGCCCGGTGCCGTTTGCTTTTGTCGTATAAAAAGGCATGAAAATCTGTTCCATTGTTTCGGCTGACATCCCTATTCCGCTGTCAGAAATGCGGATTGAAACTGATTCGCTTTTTTCCTCATGGGAAGTATAGACAGAGATAGTCCCGCCATTTGGCATGGCTTGGAGGGAATTGTTGAAAAGATTTAGAAATACTTGAATAATTTGATTTTCATCAAGAGAGATTTTCGGCATATCTGGGGCAGAGAAAATCTGCAGCTGTATTTTTCTGCGCAATAATTCCCCGTATAGCAGGGAGGATGCCGACTTAAGCAGAGTATTGAGGTGTGTCAGCCTTCTTTGCGGTTTATCGGGGCGGCTAAAACGCAGGAAGTCGGAAATAATCTGATTAGTCCGTTTTAGTTCATCCTGCAGCAAAGTAAAGGACTCAGGCGTATTGCACAGTTTTTTGCATCTGCTATCAATTAGTTGGAGGTATCCCTGGATTACTGTGAGAGGGTTGCGGATTTCATGAGCTATTCCCGCGGCAATTTCCCCAGCAAGCATCAGTTTTTCTAAATGGTGGGCATGCGCTTGGAGTTTTTGGTTTGCCAAAAGCTGCCGTTGTAAGTGTTCAATGTTATTGCGTATCCAGTCTGCAGCAATGGTTAACAGAAAATATTTTGCCGTGAAAGAGAAAACTGTCGGACTGGCAAACGAAAAATCTTTCAGGTCAGACCCCGGTGGAGTAAAGACGGTTGCTGTAAAAAGTGTGCTAAGCACGGCAACTGTGAGCCCCGGCGCAAAACCGCAATAGTAAGTATTGGCAAAAATAAGTACATAAAAAAAATAACGAACCAGCTGCCATTCCTGGAGTGATAACCATTCCTGCTGGGAGGCGAGGAGGAGAACTGCGAAAAAAAGTAGGCTGGCAAGATATACCGTTATCTTAACGGCCAAGGGAAAGGAGCGCTCTGAAGCTGAAAAGAAACGTTTTGCGTAATATTTAGCCATTATTAATTGTCTGCCTCGTTTCTATTCTTTGACTCTTTGTATTCTTCGCCAATTATTAAGTTTTCCCTTTAATTTTATCCACTCTTTTCCAAGGACATATTTCTCTGCCGGCGTGAATAAGATGGAAGCGAAGAAAGAGCGCTGGAAAAGAGGTGGAAATATGGGTAAAAAATTGCTTGTGGTGGAAGCGAGACGACTGCTCCCGCTGTTGTTCCTGCTGGTCTTGTTGGTTTCTCTCTCGGTGTACGATTCATTTCGTGCCAGCCCCACAGTAAAGCCAGAGGATGCCGCGGCGAAAGGTCAGGTTAGCTTTACCACAGCCGACAGGGGGGAGATGAAGGAAAATCCTTCTTTCCGCGTGGCGGCTGATCAGGCGGGTTGGGCGGCAGTTGTGGAAGAATGGTCTATTGTCCTGCCGCAGTATCCTTTCCAACCCCAGCACGAAGTCGCACTTTTTGCGATTCATGCTGAAGTGGAAAGTCTAAAATCGCTTGCTAAGGCGGCTGGGGCATTGGAAGTGGAAGTGCGTGTTAATCCGAAACGCGACTATTTCCATGTGGTAACAGTTCCGGCAAGCGAGGTGACACTGCAAGGGGGAGAAGTTACCTGGACTTTTGTGGATCGGAGAGGGAATATTCTAGAACGATTTACAGTGGGCGGCGCTAAAGAAACAATAGCCGGAGAAGCTATTCAGAAGTAAGATAAGGCATGCCGGGAGGCATGCCTTTTTTATTTATATCAGGCTAATCAGTTTTTGGCGGATTGCGGCAACTTTGCTAAAATCGATGGACCGCGTATAGAAGGCTTCCAATTGATCATGATTTTCCTTGGCGCTGCGGATCATCGTAACTGCTTTTTCAAGCAGGTACCAGAAACGATCCTGGCTTTCTGCCCGTTCCGCAGCAAAGGATTTCAGGACGGTTGCGTTGGCGAAGCGGCTTAGCGCCAAGGTATGCTGTTCTTGCAGCGGCTGCGAGGACGGCGGCGTAAAGCTGTGGGGGTAGGTAGCTTTAACGAATGCTGTTTGCAGTGACGGAATTACGACTGCATCGAAGCGCTCCGGGTCAAAGGCGCAGTGGTAAACTACTGTGTCATGGCCTGCACCGGCGACTGCTTCATTAACTTGGCGGAGCAGAGTGGATTTGCCCGAACCGTGGTCTCCAATGAGCAGATAGTAGCGCTTAATATCATGGAAAATGGACTGATAAAAGTTAAGCAGGCCGCCCGGAGTGATTGCGCCGCCGAAAAGATGACGCTCCTGCCGATTGGCGGTTGCGGGCGGCAAGGAGCCGACCAATTGGCTAAGCAGTCGGTGGGTCATTTGCACAAGGGCCGGATAATCCATGGCTTGGCGCATAAAGTAGCGCATTTTTTCAAGTACTATCCCGGCTTCTTGCAAGTATTGATATGCCTGGGTGAACCATTCGCCGTTTTTGCGGATCAAGGCTGCAATTTCCTCTTTAAATGGGCGCAGAGCCGCAGCATCCCAGCAATCTCCCAGATTGATGATTTCATCGTAGGCGCCTGGGATTTTCGGGTCAATCACGTGCGGCGCAGTCCCGTCGAGCATGACAAGCCCCAGAGCCGGCACAGACAGTCCATCCAGAGAGTGTTGATCCGAAGAACAGTAAAACAACTCAGTAAAGAGACCTTTTTCTCTTGCTTGCTGCCCTACCTGCTTCATTAGCGTAGATTTTCCTGTGCCCGGCCCGCCCTTGAGAATAATCACCCTGCTCGTTTCCGGCCCCGGTATGTAGTGGAAGAGGGAATGAAAGCCGCGGCAGGTGTTCCCGCCGGCAAAAAATTCTTGACAGTTTTTCATAACTTTTCTCCTTTTGTGTTTAGTAGTACTTTTATAGTATGTTCGGTTACTTTTTGGTGTTCTTTTCAATTGCCGATTGTTTGCCAGCAGTTCAATAAAATGGTATGATATGGCTATCGGAAAGGGGGCGTAGTGATGGAAAACTGTGTATTTTGTAAGATTGTCAAGGGGGACTTGCCTGCTACTGTCATCTTTGAAAATGAACATGTCTTGGCATTTAAAGATATAAATCCGCTGGCACCGACTCATGTGCTGCTAATCCCCAAGCGGCACATGGAATCTTTGGATGACCTGCCTGAAAGTGAAGCAGCGCTTGCAGGAGAGTTGCTACTGCGGATTAAAGACGTGGCAGCAAAATTAGGGGTGACCGGTGGTTACAAAGTAGTTTCAAACTGCGGAGAAGCGGCTGGTCAGTTGGTTTATCATCTCCACTTCCATATACTTTCCGGGAAAAAGTTTGTCCCTTGAAGCCGGTGGCGTGGTTGACAGAAAGATTCGGAAACGATATAATCAAAAAAGCATTTTAGATATATTATTCTCTCTTGCATCCCGGCAAGTCGTCGTGCAGGTTGGTTTTGAGGGGAGGGAAAGCAGTTGACGCAAATCAAGGTTGGTAAAAACGAAACGCTGGACAGCGCGATTCGCCGCTTTAAAAAACAATGCGCGAAAACGGGCATTCTGGCCGAGGTCAGAAAGCGTGAGCATTATGAAAAGCCTAGTGTAAAGAGAAAGAAAAAATCTGAGGCTGCCCGGAAGAATAATAATAAAAAACGGTTTGGTTAAGCAGACAATAAGGGCTGCCCTGAAGGGTAGCCCTTTTAGCATCTAAGTTTTATAAGCTCGCTTGGGACAGTTTTCTTTTATGCTCTGATGAGCTATAATGAAGATAGGTTTGTCTGCATATAGGGGGTCTTCTGTTGAAAAAAATTTTGGCACTTATTTTGAGTCTGCTTTTTTCAGGACTGCCTGCCTGGGTAGTGCCGGGTACTACTGTCGCCGCCGAGCAAGTCGTCTATGTTATTCCGCTGACCGGTCCTGTTGAGCCAGGCTTGCATAGCTTTCTTGAGCGCTCATTTCAGGAAGCGGAGCGCGCTGGAGCCGAAATAATTATTTTGGAGCTAAATACACCAGGCGGCAGAGTGGACTCAGCTTCGGCTATTCGTGATTTAATTTTCGATTCCCCCGTGCCGATTTATGCTTATGTCCGCTATAGCGCCATTTCAGCAGGCGCCTTCTTAGCGCTGGCCTGCCAGGCGCTCTATATGGCGCCTGGCAGCAGTATTGGTGCTGCCGAGCCGCGCATTCTCACCGGGGAAGAAGTGGGTGAGAAAGAGCTTTCTTACTGGGAGAGCCAGATGCGTACTGTTGCCGAACGGCAGGGAAAGGACCCGCAGATAGCGGCGGCCATGGTGCGCCGGGAAATAGAGATTGAAGGGCTTGTCGCCGCAGGCGAACTGTTGACACTTACTTCCGCCGAGGCGGAGGAGATTGGGTTTGCCGATGGGATTTTTGCTACCCGCGCAGATTTATTAGCTCACCTAGGTTATCAGGCTGCGTCAGTAATCGTGGCGGAGCAGAGCCCGGCTGAAGGATTGGCCCGCTTTATCACTCATCCCACAGTGGCCACATTGCTTATTACCATCGGGCTGGCTGCGCTGATGATTGAAGTGATGGCTGCCGGATTTGGGGTGGCTGGGCTGATTAGCCTGTTAGCTTTTGGCCTCTTTTTTGGCGGTCATATTATTGCCGGCCTTGCCGGTATGGAAGTGATTTTCCTTTTTATTCTCGGGGTAATCTTGTTGCTGATTGAAGCGGCTTTTCCCAATTTTGGGATTATTGGTCTCACCGGCGTCACGTCTATTGTTGCCTCTGTGGTGCTTTCAGCTCCAACTGCTGAAGCGGGGTTCCGGATGTTGGCAACGGCCGTACTTTTTTCAGTGCTGATTCTGCTTGTCGCTTTGCGTTTTCTTAAACGGACAGGACTCTGGTCACAGTTAGTTTTGCAGTTTGCCGAGACGAAGGAGCAGGGGTATGTGGGCCCTGCCGATATGAGCTACTTACTGGGACAGGAGGGTGTGTCGCTGACGCCGCTTCGTCCCTCCGGCACAGCGGTGATCAACGGTAAACGGGTAGACGTGGTAAGTGAAGGAGGGTTTATCGCCCAGGATGCGGTAATTATTGTTGCTGAGGTGGAAGGAACGCGCGTTGTTGTCCGTGAGAAAAAAATGAATGGAGGTTGATTCGGTGGTAGAGCTTTTGATTCTGATTGGTTTGGTTGTACTAGGAATGTCATTACTGCTAAGTATTATCCCGCTTGGTTTGTGGATTTCGGCTTTGGCGGCCGGTGTCCGTATCGGTATTTTTACCTTGATAGGGATGCGTCTGCGGCGAGTGGCGCCGTCAAAGATCGTTAATCCGCTAATCAAAGCGAATAAAGCTGGTTTGGATTTGAATGTAAACAAGCTGGAAGGGCATCATCTGGCCGGAGGGAACGTCGACCGGGTGGTTAACGCGCTGATTGCCGCCCAGCGTGCAGGCATTGATTTAGGGTTTGAGCGGGCTGCGGCCATTGACCTAGCCGGTCGTGATGTACTGCAGGCCGTACAGGTTAGCGTAAATCCGCGGGTAATCGAGACGCCAATCGTCGTGGCTGTAGCTAAAAATGGTATTGAAGTTAAGGCTAAAGCCCGAGTGACAGTGCGCGCCAATATTGAGCGGCTGGTGGGCGGCGCCGGTGAGGAAACTATTCTTGCCCGTGTGGGTGAGGGAATTGTCACCACCATCGGTTCAGCCGAGACGCACAAAGTAGTCTTGGAAAACCCTGACAGTATTTCCCGCATGGTGCTAAGCAAAGGGCTTGATGCCGGCACGGCGTTTGAGATTCTCTCGATCGATATTGCCGATGTAGATGTAGGCAAAAACATTGGCGCCCAGTTACAGACAGACCAGGCGGAAGCTGACAAAAGAATTGCTCAAGCTAAGGCAGAAGAGCGCCGCGCCATGGCTGTGGCACATGAGCAGGAAATGCTTGCCAGAGTGCAAGAGATGCGCGCTAAAGTGGTGGAAGCGGAAGCGGAAGTCCCGCTCGCCTTTTCCCAAGCTTTGCGAGAAGGTCGTCTGGGAATTATGGATTATTATAATCTGCAAAATATTAAAGCAGACACAGAGATGCGTGATTCCATCGGTAAATTGGGTGGTAAAGAAGAGGGAGCGCCAAAAAAGTAGTCTAGGGGGGTTTAATTGATGGAAAATCTGATAATTTTTATTATTTTTATCATTTTTTCTGCGTTGCGTTCCTTAGCCGAAAGCAGGCAAAAAACCGGACAGAGAGCTGGCAGGCCGGCAGGCTTGCCGATGACCCCCGCTCCCCGCCCGCCACGTTCGCCGCTACCGGCCGGGAATTTCCCGCCGGAATATCTGGAAGTAATCTTTGACGCCAAAGAAGCAAAAAAGCAAGAAGCTTCTAAGGCAGTGTTGCCTCCTGTGCAAACGGTATTGGAGCCTGCGATGAAAGCTGGTGCCGTCTTCAATCAAGAGCAATTGTTCCAGCCTCAGGCGGCAAATCTTTTGCGGGGGATTGTCTATGCCGAAGTGTTCGGCCCGCCCCGCGCAAAAAAACCGTGGAAGCAAAGAAAATAAGTTTTTTCGGCAGGCGTCCCGCGTTAACGCGGGGCGCTTTTTCATAAGCCGCTTGCTCTAAGCATATTATTGAAAGACAGGGGGGGAGAGTGTGAGCGGGAAAGGTGCGGGCAAGTGGCGTCAAAGTCTTGCTGATCTGCTTGAATTGCCGCGGGAAATTGTGTTGAATCTGCCGCGGCTGACAGTAATCGGCAATCTGCAGTGTTATCTGGAGAATCACCGCGGCGTGATCGAATACAGCTCAGAAAAAGTCCGGCTTTCCGTTAACGGCGGTGAGGTGACGATTAGCGGTTCTGACTTGGTAATTCGTTATCTTGGTAGCGAAGAAGTTGCCATTGACGGCACTATTAATACGGTGCGCTACGAGTTTTGACGCTGGAACAGGGGGGAGCAAAACGTGTCTATCCCGAAAATACGCTACGCAATTACCGGTTATCTGGAGATTTCCGTAGAAGGAAGAGCAACAGAGAAATTCATCAATCTTGCAATGCACCAGGGGATACCGTTATGGAATATCCGCCATGGCGCCGAGTATGCCGTATTGAATACGGATGTGGATAGTTTTTTTGATTTGCGCCATTTGGCTAAGAGAAGCGGCTGCCGTCTGCGGATTAGACGCAAAGCAGGCCTCGCCTTCTTAGTTAGCCGCCTGAATCGACGTCGCGGTCTGGTAGCCGGACTGCTCATTTTTGTGGCCACCCTCTACACGCTCTCTTCGTTTGTGCTCTTTGTCAGTGTGGAAGGAAATGAAAGACTCAAAGCAGAGCACATCCGCCGCTTGGCGGCCGATGCGGGCGCGCGTCCCGGTGTGGCCAAGTGGCGTCTTAATAAAGATGAAGTGGCTCACCAACTGATTCTTGCCGAACCCGAATTGGCATGGGTAGGCGTGCAAATCCGCGGTACGCGTATGGTGATTGAGGTGAAGGAAAAGATTAAGTCACCAGTCGCTTTTGAGCAACCAGGCCATCTTGTGGCAGCTAAAGACGGGCTGGTTGACGAGGTGTTGGTAATTTCGGGCGTAGCACGTGTTGCCCCCGGTGATACGGTTAGCAAAGGGCAGGTTTTGATTGAGGGGGCTTTGCGGCCACAGGCCGAGCAGGGCGGCACAACTGTTCCACAAACTGTAGCCGTGCGGGCCCGCGGCGAGGTGTGGGCGCGAGTCTGGTATGAAGGTTACGGTGAAGCTGCCCTTCTGGAAACGGAGCGTGTCCCCACAGGGCGGCATGTGGCCGTCTGGACGCTGCTCGTGGACGGTCAGCCGGTCCTAAGGGTGGGACGGCGGCAGGTACCTTACTTAGATTATGAGCAGTCAGCAGTAAGGTCAGCTATCTTTAAAGGGATTCTACCTTTCCCTGTCGAATTAGTAACAGAGTCAAACTATGAAATTGAGCGCCGCAAACAGAGGCTGACGCTAAAACAAGCGCATGAACTGGCGGCGGAACGCGCCCGTTTTCTGGCAGAGATCCAATTGCCAGGGGGTGTTGCTGTGGAGAATGTCGCAGTCACAAACCAGAATCCGGGCCGTGAAGGGTTTGTCGGTGTCCGTCATGTTCTGGAGACTAGGGAGAACATTGCGGAAGATGAAAATCCGGGAGGCGATTAAGGGTTAGATGGAGCAGTTCCGTAAGACCATCTCAGTGGAAAACAATGAGGAAACGCGTTTGCTTTTAGGCAAGTTTGATCAACATATCACCCTTTTGGATCGCTATTTCAATGTGAGAGTGATTCCGCAGGGCGAGTTGCTTTTGGTGGAAGGCGAAAGGCAGGATGTGGAAAATGTTTCCCTGTTATTTGAGGAGCTTCTTTGGCTGTTAAGGCAGGGGCAAGTCCCCAACCTGCCCGATGTAGAATATGCCATTGAATTGATTCGTACAGGGCAAGCAGATAAGTTGCGCACACTGATTGGCGATATGGTATTTATTACTCCCCGGGGCAAGAAAATCAAACCGAAGACACTAGGGCAGAAGGGCTATGTTGAAGCAATTCGCAAGCATGATATCGTCTTTGGCATCGGACCTGCAGGCACCGGAAAAACATATTTGGCGATGACTATGGCTGTGAAAGCATTAAAAGAGCGTACGGTACAGCGGTTGATTCTGACACGGCCGGCGGTGGAAGCCGGGGAGAATCTGGGCTTTTTGCCGGGTGATCTTCAGGAAAAAGTGGACCCCTATCTGCGGCCGCTCTATGATGCTTTGCATGATCTTTTGGGCGTTGATGTTTATAAAGCATATATGGAAAAAGGGATTATTGAAATTGCGCCTCTGGCTTATATGCGCGGGCGGACACTGGATGAGGCATTTATCATTTTGGACGAAGCGCAGAACACAACGGCTGAGCAGATGAAGATGTTTCTGACGCGGCTGGGTTTTGGCTCAAGAGCCATCATCACAGGCGATGTTACGCAGATTGACTTGCCGCGGGGACGTTTTTCCGGCCTGGCGCAGATTGAGGAAATCTTGACCGGGGTGCTGGGAATCTCTTTTATTCACCTGACGGATCAAGATGTCGTCCGGCATCCGCTGGTACAGAAAATTATTCGTGCCTATGCCGACTATGAGCAGGGTCGAATCAGGAGTGAATAGTCTTGGGCTTTAAGGCGTTTTTCCAGTGGATGATGGCTAAAAAACAGGCGTTGGCGGGAAACATTCGCTGGCAGCGCGCGTTACTTGCGGTAACGCTCTACGTATTGTTGCTGCTTGTTCTCCATCTCTCCATGGTGGCTGCCAGGGTTGACCTGGAAGTGGGTAGGCTTAGCCCGCGCAAAATTGTGGCTGAGTGGGATGCGGTAGACACTTATACTACTGAGCTGCTGCGGGAAGAAGCGGCAAAGGCGGTGGCGGAATCTTTTGATTATGACCCCACTGTCCTTAGTCGTGCGCAGGAAAGGGTGGCCGCATTTTTTGAGGCGGTGTGGGCGGCAAGAAATGAGCAGGCACTTGACGGCACGGCGCGGCCGGCAAAGCTGCTGGCTACAACGGAAATAGGCTTAAACCAACTGCAGGCCGAAGCACTGCTTGAGTCTCGCCCTCAAGATTTAGAGGAAATGCAGAGACAGTTGCTGGAAGTTTTGGCAGTGCTGCTCAAGCAGGGTGTTAAACCGGAGGGTCTTGAGACAGCCAGGCGGCAGGCTGTACAGGAAATTAGTTTTTTCTTGTTTTCCCATGACCAGAAACGTGCGCTCGGTCACTTGTCCCAGGCTGTCATTGAGCCGAACATGTTTTACAACGCAGAGGCCACAAGCAAAGCGCGGGAAGCGGTCAGGCAGTCTATCCAGCAAGTGCGCATCTTGAGGGGCACTGAAATTGTCAGTGAGCGGGAAATTGTGACTGAGCGGCACTTATCTCAGTTGGCAGCGCTGGGGCTTTTGCGTGACACGATTGGATATTCTGTTTTCTTAGGACTTGCGCTTCTTTTGCTTGTCATGTTTATCCTCGTAGGAGTTTACTTGTTCATTTTTCAGCCAAATCTTTATAATGATGTATCGCGCCTTATACTGCTTGGACTAATCGTGTTGATTACCCTCACATTTGCGATTGCCGCCAATTATTTTTCCGGTTATCTGGTGCCGGTGGCAATGGGTGTTATTCTAATCGCTGTTTTATTGAACTCCAGCCTTGCCGTACTGATGAGCGTAATATTTGCCGTATTTGCCGCACTGATTACAGGCAATGATTTGCGCTTTATGCTGGTGGCTCTTTTTGGCGGACTAATAGCTGCTTACAGTACCTCGCATGTAAGCCGTCGATCTAGCTTGACGAGGACAGGTTTCTATGTCTCAGCGCTAAATGTGCTTACAGTTGTGGGCCTGTTTTTGTATATGGGGACGCTGCGGATAGAATATTATTCGCTCAGGGAATTTAGTGTGGGAATCTTGTTTGCCGTTGCCAATGGTTTGTTTTCTGCTGTGATGGCCATCGGCCTGCTGCCTTATCTTGAGAGTGGCTTTCGTCTGACTACAGCAGTTTCTCTCTTGGAATTGGCAAACCCAAACCATCCACTCTTAAAGAAGCTACTGATGACAGCTCCAGGCACCTATCATCACAGCTTGGTAGTGGCAAACTTGGCCGAAGCGGCGGCTGAGGCGGTAGCCGCTGATCCGTTACTCGCGCGTGTAGGCGCTTTCTACCACGATATCGGCAAACTAAAAAGGCCTTACTTTTTTATCGAGAACCAGCTGGGGGAAAATCCTCACGAAAAAATTTCCCCTAATCTAAGCACTCTGATTATTACCTCTCATATTAAAGATGGCCTGGAAATGGCGCGTCGGTACAGATTGCCGCAGGTAATTCAGGATATTATAGTCCAACACCACGGCAACAGTCTTGTTTCTTATTTTTATCACCAAGCCGAAAAATGTCAAGACAGCAAAAAAAATCAGTTATGCCAGGAAAATTTCCGCTATGAAGCTCCGCTCCCGCAAAGCAAGGAGGCAGCCATTATTTTGTTGGCTGATTCGGTGGAAGCAGCCGCAAGGTCAATGCCAAAACCTATTTCCGGCAAAATTGAAGGCGTCGTTCGCAAAATAGTTAAAGAGAAATTAAACGACGGACAGTTTGGCCAGTGCGATATCACTCTAAAAGAGTTGGATATGGTGTCAAATATCTTTGTGAGAATCCTCTCCGGTATTTATCACACCAGGATTGAATATCCGGAGAAAGAACTGAAAGCTGAGATTGAAAGGGGCAGAAAAAGTGGCGGTTAGTTTTAATGCTGAAGATGGACAAGCTCTGCCTCCCGAGTTATTGGCCGATCTGGAGCGCCTTGCTGAGGCAGCTCTATTGCGGCATGGTTTGCCGGCTGAAGCGGAAGTCAGCCTGATGCTTTGCGATGATAAGACTATTCATGCCCTAAACAGGCAGTGGCGCTCCGTAGATTCCCCGACAGATGTGCTCTCTTTTCCTTTGTTGGAAGAGGGGGGATGGAGGGTAGAAAGTGAGTTGTTGTTGGGAGATATAGTCATTTCTATGGAGCGGGCGGCCAGCCAGGCCGTCGATTTTGGTCATAGTTTAAGGCGCGAACTCTTATATTTATTTACCCATGGCATGTTGCATTTGCTCGGCTACGACCATGAAGGTGATGAAGAACGACGGGAGATGCGTGACATGGAAGAATTGCTGTTGGCTGTTGTGGGGGTTGAAGAATGTGGGCTTTAAAGCAAAAGATATCCGTGCAAGTTTTCGCCATGCGCTCTGCGGTTTAGCCGACGCGTGGCATAGCGAACGGAATATGCGCATCCACTCTTTCGCGGCAGCGTTGGCAATTATTGCTGGCTTTTGGCTAAAGCTGGACAAGGCGGAGTGGCTCTTTTTATTGTCTGCCATTTTCTTAGTCGTTACCATGGAAATGCTGAATACTGCTTTGGAACGGGTGGTGGATCTTTTTACTAGGGAATACCACCCGCTGGCTCGGCTGGCGAAAAATGCCGCCGCCGGAGCAGCGCTACTGGCATCTCTCTACGCCCTAGTTGTCGGCTTGATAATTTTCCTCCCTTTGCTGGCAGATAAAATTAATATTTTTTAACACTTTAATAAAAACTTTCTAATAGATGATTGATATACTATACATCATATTCATGACATTCATGCGATTGGATGCTATCTTGATTGTAGGAGGCTTATAGTAGGTGCGAAAGGCTGATTCCAACATTTCAGTGGAGCGGAGAATTTTAGTCATTATCTTGGTAATTTTTTTTATCAACACGCTGCTTCTAGCTGCAGGGCTCTATCTGTTAAACAGCCGTTATGCGCCTACAACAGGAGATTTTATGCTGAAACAAGAACTAGCCAAAGGGTTGGTTGACTATAACCGTCGTTTGGCTAGAAGCATGGGTGTGGATACGCGCTCTCAGGTGCACGAGGCTCTTTCGCGTTTTAGCTATGAAATTGAGTTGGCGACTAATTTTGACGATTTAAGCAAAGCTATTCTCGCCAACGGCAGCAGGACCCAGGAAAGGATTCTGGAAGAGTATGAAACAAGGCAGCGGGAGACTGTGCTGGCGATTATTAACCAAGACCCTGAGATTAGAAAGATTAACGGCAACCAGTCGCTTACCTTGCAGCTTAGCCGCAATCAAGGAATTCAGGTAGAGCCAGCAGGCATCTTGCAGGAAGAAACATTGTTGCGCATCACCGAGGCGATAGAATTGGGTGAACTGACTCACGATCTGACGGTAGAGGTTGGCATGGAAGAGGGGCGCGGGCGTCTGCTTATGCCGCTCAACGCGCTGGAAACAATTCGCACCCTTACCCGCGAACTTGATGCTTTGCGGGTCACGCTTCATGAGTTGCGGGCAAGGTCTGGCTATGCCGATTTGAGCGGCCCGGGGATTATTGTGCGAATTTATGATGCTTCCAACGGTTTCACTACCGATACCATCATTCATGAAACTGACGTGCGAGATGTGGTTAATGAACTGTTTGCCACCGGGGCGCAAGGGGTTGCGGTTGGTGGCCAGCGCCTTACGGTCACGTCGGCTATTCGTTGTGTAGGCCCGTCCATCCTGATCAATGATGAGCGTATTGCTGTAAATCCCGTCGTAATTTCTGCTGTAGGCGCTCCGGAAGTATTGGCGAGCGGCTTGGATATCATCAGGATCACGCTAGAAGTATCACGCAATCTGAATTTTGAAGTTGAAAAAGTTGACAACCTGACTTTGCCTGCTCTTAGCCGTTAATCGAGGTGGGATGTTTGTGGAAATGCTTGAAGAATTGCTTGCTAGTGCCCGCAAAGCCTGGGAACAGGCGTACTGTCCTTATTCCCGTTTTCCTGTGGGTGCAGCTCTTTTAACATCAGATGGCGAAATCTTTATCGGGTGTAACGTGGAAAATCTCTCTTTTGGCCTTACTGTTTGTGCGGAACGGACGGCATTATGTTCCGCCGTGGCTGCGGGAAAGCGCCAATTTAGCGGCATGGTTGTTGTTACCGACACTCAGGAACCTGAGACGCCTTGCGGCGCCTGCCGCCAGGCTCTCTATGAGTTCTCGCCAAATCTTTGGATTGTAACTGCTAACTTGCAGGGTCAGCAGCGCGTATATCGGCTTTGCGAACTTCTGCCCGCTGCCTTTCAGGCGAAAATTTAAGCAAACATAAAATAAGGCCACCTTTGTTTAAGGTGGCCTTGCTGCGCTGTTGTATGCTCTAATCCTAATAAGGAGTTTTATGTTAGGTAAATATACAGCAGGGAACCGATAAATGCCAAAGCGATGGCGATGGCGGAAAATCCGAAACCAAGAACCGGTACAAGCAGGATGCCGATAAATAGAATTACAAAGAAAGCAATATTTATCCAGAGGGCTTTTGTTCCTTCTTGATGCAGATGCTCCAGGTCATTGCTTGATCCCTTATCTGTGCCGGTCATGTTAGCACCTCCTCTCGCAAGTTGTCGTTTGCGGCTGTTCCTGGAGCAACGAAATTAAGTAGCCGTCTGGGCTGCGTATTACGGAGTAATTTGCTTGTGAATATTTGTTAAAACATTCACATATTTGCTAATATTATACTCCGCGCAATTTAAAAATGTCAATAAGTGCGATATTTGCAGCGCAGTAGGACAAAAGTCCTGGCTGTATGGCTTTGTGGCTGATTGCATGTCTTTCAAGCCAAAAAATATTTTTTTCTGGAGCGTTGCAGAGTTTGTCAGACGAAATAGGGCAGGATAACTTAACTACGGCGAAGAAACTATCACAGGGGGGTGTAAAAATTGTTTTATTCCGGTTTTATAGCGCTGATTGGTCGGCCAAATGTTGGTAAGTCCACGTTGTTGAATGCATTTATCGGTGAAAAAATGGCAATCATTTCTGATAAACCGCAGACGACGCGCAATCAGATTCGCGGCATTCTGACTACTGAAAAATACCAAGCAGTTTTTCTTGATACGCCAGGCATTCATAAGCCGCAAGATAAGCTAGGAGAGAAAATGGTTCAGGTTGCAGTGCGCACATTGCAGGAAGTCGATTTGATTTTACTGCTGATTGATGCGGCTGCTGGGCCGGGCGCCGGTGACGAATATATTATCAGGCAACTGGCGGCTGTGGAGACACCGGTAATCTTGGTGGCAAATAAGGCGGATCAGACCGGTATAGTTATTGCGGAAGAGTTGTTGCCGAATTACTGCGCGCTCTATCCCTTTGCCCATGCGCTGGCTGTGTCTGCTCTTACGGGAGAAAATTTAGAAAAACTGCTGGCGCTGGTAGTTAAGTATTTGCAGGAGGGACCGCAGTATTATCCAACAGATATGGTAACAGACCAACCGGAGCGCCTGATTGTCGGCGAGCTGATTCGAGAAAAGATTCTTCAGTCCACGAGAGAGGAAGTGCCGCATGCGGTAGCAGTGGAAATTGCTTCCATGAAAAAACGGGAAGGGCGGGAACTGGTGGATATCCAAGCTAATATCTGGGTAGAGCGTAATTCTCAGAAGGGAATTATCATCGGTAAAAATGGAACGATGCTTAAAGCGGTAGGCATGAGTTCGCGCCTAGAGATAGAAGCACTCCTTGGCACACCTGTTTTCCTTGAGTTGTGGGTGAAGGTAAAGGCGGATTGGCGCAATAAAGAGGCAACATGGCAGACGTTTGGCCTGGAATAGGAGATAGGCATGGCTGAGCTTAGAAGCGACGCTCTGGTTCTGCGCAGCAGGGATTGGCGGGAAGCAGACAGACTGGTTACACTGCTGACACGTGACGCGGGCAAGGTGACAGTGCTTGCGCGGGGCGTTAAAAAAAATAAGAGTAAGTTTGCCGCATTGGTTGAGCCTTTGACGCTGGGCCGTTATCTCATGCATCGAGGGAAATCAATGGAAACCCTCATTCAGGGGGAAATTATTAAACCTTACTTTTCACTGCACCAGGACTTGCTTCATTATGCGACAGCTCAATACTTCTGCGAATTGGTGGAACGGTCGCTGCCGCAGAACGAGCCGGCGGGGGCAGTTTTTACGCTATTAGTGGCGGCGCTGGAAATACTGGAGAAAGACGCAAACCCGGCTCGGGTGGCTCGCTGTTTTGAACTGAGCTTGCTGGATGAGCTTGGGTTTTGTCCCGCGCTCGACGGTTGCTTCTGCTGCGGTCAGCAGATAAGCCCAGCTTATTTTGATTTTACTCACGGCGCAACCGTTTGCAGTCAATGTCCGAGAAGTCACGATAGCATTTTAATCAGCGGTGCGGCGGTAGCTGTGATGAAACGCTTTTTAAAACAAGGATTTCATAGATTGTCTATCTGTTCAGTCTCCGCCACTGTCAATACTGAAATTGGCAGAGTATGCGCCGGTGCGTTTCGCACCTCTCTTGGTCTTACGGAAATAAAAAGCCGTGTTTTTTTAGCGAGCGTCGAAAAAGTTGAAACCGTCCGTTCAACGATTTGAATGAATTTGCTGTTTTAGTAACAAACTAGAATAGCAAAGCTAAGGAGGACGGTAAAAAATGGAAATAAATCTGCAGCAAATTGACCTTATTCGCGAGCGTACCGGTCTAAATTACGCAGAAGCTCGGGAGCTTCTTGAAGAAGCGAACGGTGATGTGGTGGAGGCACTGATTATTCTGGATGAAGAGGACAGGGAGGGAGAAATCAGGTTGGGAAGAAGTTTTGAACTGGATAAGGAAAGAATGAAAGAAATGGTCTCCGACAATCTGTTTAGCCCTGTCAAAAAGGTGCTCAGTCAGGGAAACCGCACACGCATCCGCATCAGTAACCAAGGAGGAACACTACTGGAGATTCCGGCAACTTTGGGAATTGCCGGCGCGCTTTTAGCTCCGCGGGTTACTGCGCTAAGCGCCATGGCGTTGTTAATGGCAAACTACAGCATGGAAGTTGACGCGGAGGATGCAAGAAACTAGGTCGCTCAATCAGCAATAAATTTTTTTTTCAAAATCTTGACGGGGGACGTTGTTTTTGTTAGAGTTATCTTGAAAGTTAAAAAACAGGTAACAGTTCAGGCTGTTAAAAGCTGCTAACTGCTGAGAAATTGTCAGATGCTAGGCGCGACGAGGACCGAAACGGAGGCGTACTCGGATGTACGTCGGAGTGAGGACCGCAGGAGCAACAACGCAGATGGCGGTTTATAAGCAGTTCAAACAGAAGGTGAGCAGTAACAAAAAACAAATAGTGTTGCCATGGAAGAATAGTACTTCGTCATTCAGCCTGCCAGCGAGCCGGGAAAGGTGTGAGCCCGGTCAGGCGGACGTTGGAAGGTGCTTCCCGTGTTTGGCAACAGGTAAGAGAGGGCATGGTAACCATGCCAAATAGGGTGGAACCGCGGGAACTCCCGTCCCTATACGGACGGAGGTTCCTTTTTTATTTTGTTTAATTCAGGAAGGAGGATCATTACATGGATTTTCAGACGATGATACTAAAGCTGCAAAGTTTCTGGGCACGCCAAAATTGCATTTTAGCTCAGCCCTACGACATCGAAAAGGGGGCGGGAACGATGAACCCCGCGACATTTCTGCGGGCTCTCGGACCGGAGCCGTGGTCTGTCGCCTATGTCGAACCTTCCCGCCGTCCTACTGACGGCCGCTATGGTGAAAATCCCAACCGCTTGTTTCAGCATCATCAGTTTCAGGTGATTATTAAACCCTCTCCGCCCAACATCCAGGAGCTTTATCTTGAGAGCCTGCAAGAACTGGGCATCATGCCACAAGAGCATGACATCCGCTTTGTTGAAGACAACTGGGAATCTCCTACGCTCGGTGCCTGGGGACTGGGCTGGGAAGTATGGCTCGATGGCATGGAAATTACCCAGTTTACTTATTTTCAACAGGTGGGCAGTATTGATGTGGATGCCGTTTCTGTGGAAATCACATACGGTCTGGAAAGAATTGCGATGTATATCCAGGAGAAAGAAAATGTTTATGAGATTTGCTGGGCAGGCGAGCTAAGCTACGGTGAGCTTTTCCATCAGGCGGAAGTGGAGCATTCCACTTATTGCTTCGCAGAAGCTGATACAGCCATGCTTTTTACGCTCTTTGGGATGTATGCAAAAGAAGCGCAGCGACTTTTGGAAAAAGGATTAGTTTTGCCTGGTTACGATCAAGTGCTTAAATGCTCTCACACCTTTAATCTATTAGATGCCCGTGGCGCTATTAGTGTGGCGGAGCGTACCGGTTACATCGGCAAAGTACGAGTCTTGGCCAGGCTTTGTGCGCAGAGCTATCTTGCTCAGCGCGCAGAATTGGGCTTTCCGCTGTTGCGCAAGGAAGGGGTGGAGCAGGGTGCGTAAAGAAACTTTTTTATTGGAAATCGGCACGGAAGAAATTCCGGCTCGCTTTATTGGACCGGCTTTAGCACAGTTGGAGAAAAATGCCCGTACCGCGCTACAAGAAGCACGGCTGACATGGGGAGAGATTAGCACTTATGGCACACCACGGCGCTTGGTGCTGCTTGTGGAAAACCTGCTTGAAGAACAGGCGGAACTGAGCGAGCAGAAAAAGGGCCCGGCAAGAAAAGCTGCTTTTGATGACGCAGGTAACCCGACCAAAGCTGCGCTGGGCTTTGCGCGCTCCCAGGGGGTAACGGTTGACCGGCTCAGCGTACAGACGGTGGAGGGTGTGGAGTACGTCTTTGCCACAAGGCAGCAAGCCGGGGAGGATGTTTTTACCGTGTTACCGTCGCTCTGCGAAGGGCTGATCCGCTCTTTAAGTTTTCCTAAACCAATGTTTTGGCACAGTAAGGAGATTCGTTTTGCGCGCCCAGTCCGCTGGCTTACCGCGCTCTACGGTTCGGCGGAGATTCCCTTTTCCTTTGCCGGTCTTATCTCAGGCAGAAAAACGGCGGGACATCGTTTTTTGGCGCCTGGTCCGCTGGAACTTCCGGATGCTACTGCTTACCTGTCCGCAATGGAAGGGCATTTTGTTTTGGTTGACCCTGCCCGGCGCAGTCGGGAGATTGTGAGGCAGGTTGAACAGGCGGCTACATCAGTCGGTGGCCGCTCAATTGTCGATCAGGAGTTGCTACTGGAAGTGGTCAATCTGGTGGAGTATCCCAAAGCAGTGGTGGGTAAGTTTGCTCCTGAATATTTAAAAATACCGCAAGAGGTGCTGATCACCGCCATGCGTGCCCACCAGCGATATTTTCCGGTTTTTGAGGAAAAAGGCAACCTAATGCCCTATTTCATCGCCATCAGTAACGGTACGCGGGACGAGTATCTTGATAATGTGCGTGCGGGGAATGAGCGGGTACTGCGCGCCCGTTTGGCTGACGCCCGCTTTTTCTTTGCCGAAGACCGTAAACTGGCGCTGGCTGATTATGTGGCTAAGCTGGACGAAATTATTTTTCTGGAGCCGCTCGGTACGATGCGTAAGAAGACAGAACGCTTACTGCGGCTGTGCGGTAGCCTGTCGAAGGAAGCCGGTCTCTCTCAGCAGGAGAGCGAAACGGTCGAGCGTGCCGCGTTTCTGGCAAAAGCCGATTTGTTGACGCAGATGGTTTGCGAGTTTCCTGAGTTGCAGGGGACGATGGGGATGCATTACGCCCGTTTTTCCGGAGAGAGAGACGCTGTAGCCCGGGCTGTGGCGGAACATTACGCTCCCCGCCATGCTACTGACTTACCGGCAGAGACTCTTCCAGGCGCCATTTTGGCTGTGGCAGATAAAATGGATACTTTGGCCGCCTGTTTCGGTTTGGGCCTGATTCCTAGCGGTTCGCAGGACCCTTATGCTCTGCGCCGCTGTGCCTTGGGTGTGGTTGCTACGATGCTGGCTCATGGTTTGACGGTACCGCTTAATCGACTTTCTCAAATAGCGTTGGCGGAGCTCTCCGCGGTAATTTCAAGACCGGTTGACGAGGTGGCGCGGGAGATGGAGGAATTTCTCCTGCAGCGTGTCCGTTTTCTTTTTGCGGAAAAATCTTTGCGCTACGATGTGATTGATGCCGCATTGGGCGCGGAGAGCAGTGATTTGCCGGGGCTGCTGTCTAGAGCAGAATTGTTGCAGTCCAAGCTGGATACGCCTGAGCTTGCACGCATTTTGACGCCGTTTACACGTGCCGGTAATCTGACTCGAGGTCGGCATAAGAGTACAGTGCTTCCGCAGCTTTTTAGCTCACCGGCGGAAGAAGAACTTTATCGAGCCGCCAAGCAGGCGGCTGCGATATTGGAGCAGGCGGCGGCACGGGGCGACCTTGCGGCTGTTTTTGCCGCGCTTGCACCGCTCTCTGGGCCTATTGACGACTTCTTTAGCGCTGTAATGGTCATGGCGGAGGATGAAGCCGTCAAGGGAAACAGACTGGCACTGCTTACCTACGTGAGAGATTTGTTTCTCGTGCTCGGTGACCTAGGAAAAATCGTCCAATAAAAAAATAGTCAGTTTATTGCAGGAAACGATAAATTTATATAGTATATACTATATGCTCCATAAAATAGAGATAGCGTAGCCTATTTAGCGGGGGGTCCTGACCATCGAACTCACTGTGCGCCAGAAGGAAATATTGGAAATTATTAAACAGGACGGTCCTATTTCCGGAGAGGAAATTGCGACTCGGCTTAACCTTTCACGGGCTGCGCTGCGACCCCACCTAGCAGTATTGACTACTTGGGGCATGATTGGTGCACGTCCGCGTGTGGGCTATTTTTACGCCGGCAACGTCCCAAACGGTGTCTTTGATGCGTTGAAGGATTTGACGGCCAGCGATATCAAAAGCCGCCCTTGCGTAATTCGTGAACATGTTTCAGTTTATGACGCCATCGTGACGCTTTTTCTGGAAAATGTGGGCACTCTCTTTGTGGTGGACGAAGAAGGGTTGCTCCAAGGCGTAGTTTCCCGCAAAGACTTCCTGAAAATGGCGCTCGGCGGCGGAGATATGCACAAAGTGCCTGTCGCCGTAATCATGACACGCTTGCCGCAAGTTTACACCGTTTCTGAAGAAGAATCGGTGCTTGAAGTAGTTAGGCGAATTTGTGAAAATGAAGTGGATGCCCTGCCGGTCATTCGCTTGCAGGATCAGCGTGGGTACAAAGTGGTGGGCAGGGTGACAAAAGCTAATTTGGCTCGCCTGTTGATGGAATTAGGCGAAGGCCGGTAAAGGGGTGTTTTTGAGTTTGCAACAAGCCAAGCGTAAGCCCATTGTCTATGTTCTTTCCGATTCCATCGGTGAGACGGCTGAATTTGTGGTTAAAGCGGTAGCCAGTCAGTTTAATTCCGGGCATGTGGAAATTAAACGGGTACCCTTTGTGACTGATGTGGAGATTATCAGAGATGTGATTGAGGAAGCTAGTCAGTTAAAAGCGATGATTACATATACATTGGTGCTGCCGGAGCTGCGCAAAGTAATCCAAGAGGAAAGCAAACGCCGCAATCTGATTACCGTCGATGTAATGGGACCGATGATGGATGCCTTCGGTGCTTTCTTGAATATTGATCCCCGTCTGGAACCGGGTTTGGTGCGTCGCCTGGATGAACAATATTTTCGTCGGGTGGCGGCGATTGAGTTTGCGGTGAAATATGACGACGGCAAAGACCCGCGCGGTTTATTACAGGCTGATGTGGTGCTGGTAGGCGTTTCCCGCACTTCCAAGACGCCGCTTTCGATGTATCTTGCCCATAAACGGCTGAAGGTAGCCAATCTGCCGCTCGTTCCCGAAGTGGAAGCGCCCGAGGAACTTTATTGGGTACATCCCAACAAAGTAATCGGTCTGACGATAAACCCCCGGCAGCTCAATGAAATTCGCCAGGAGCGTTTAAAAGCCTTAGGGCTTCATGCCCAGGCTAATTACGCCAGCATGGAGCGAATTCTTGAAGAACTGGAGTATGCTGAAAAAATTATGCGTAAAGTGGGGTGCCCCATTTTCGACGTTTCTAACAAAGCTGTGGAAGAAGTAGCTAACAAAATTTTGCAGATCGTAAGGGAGGAACAGCCGGATGCTTAGTAAGAATGTGTACTTATTTCAGGAAGGAAACGCCGGTATGCGTGAGCTTTTAGGCGGGAAAGGCGCAAATCTGGCTGAAATGACTAATATCGGTTTGCCAGTGCCCCCCGGGTTTACCGTCTCCACCGCAGCCTGTCGCGAATATTTTCGCTGCGGCCAACAATTGTGGGACGGATTGCGTCAGGAATGCATGGCCGCTTTAGCCGATTTGGAGACTGTCACCGGCAAGCGGATTGGGGACAAGGAGAATCCGCTGCTCGTTTCTGTTCGCTCCGGCTCTGTCTTTTCTATGCCGGGAATGATGGATACAGTGCTCAACTTAGGGCTTAATCAGGAGACGGTGGAAGGGCTGGCAACAGTTTCCGGCAATCCGCGTTTTGCATATGACTGCTATCGTCGTTTTATTCAAATGTTTGCTGATGTGGTCTTGAAAGTGGAGCGTTATCATTTTGAGCGGGCTCTCGAGGAAAAAAAGCATGAGCTAGGTGTTAAAGACGACACGGCACTCGATGCTGCCGCGCTGCAAGCCTTAATCGCCAGATATTTGCAAATCGTGACGAGGGAAACAAAACAGCCGTTCCCCCAAGATCCGCTGGAACAACTGATGCTTTCTGTTCGCGCTGTATTTGATTCCTGGTATAACCAGCGGGCGATGGTTTACCGCCAGATTCATCGCCTGCCTGATCATTTGGGCACGGCTGTGAATGTGCAGGTGATGGTCTTTGGCAATATGGGCGAAGATTCCGGAACAGGTGTGGCCTTCACCCGCAATCCCTCCAACGGCAATAAGGAACTTTATGGCGAATTTTTGATTAACGCCCAGGGAGAAGATGTGGTGGCCGGAACGCGTACACCGCTGCCTATTGCTAAGATGAATGAGTATATGCCTGCTCTTTATCAGCAGTTTGTTAAGCTGAGCGCACTGCTCGAAAATCACTATCGCGATTTGCAGGATATTGAATTTACAGTAGAGAGAGGTACACTCTACCTGCTGCAGACGAGAAACGGTAAACGCACCGCCGCCGCCGCCGTTAAAACAGCCGTCAATATGGCCGAAGAAGGCTTGCTTAGCCGCGACGAAGCACTGCTGCGGGTTAATCCGGCTCAGCTTGACCATCTGCTCCACCGCCGGATTGATCCTGACGCTATTTTGACACCTATCGCTAGGGGGCTGCCTGCCTCACCGGGAGCCGCATCAGGTCAGATTGTGTTTGACGCCGATGAGACAGAACGGTTGGCTGGCGAAGGGGTCAAAGTGATTCTTGTTCGCCCGGAAACCACGCCTGACGATATCCATGGTATCGTGGCCGCCCAAGGGATCCTCACCAGCCGCGGTGGCATGACAAGCCACGCTGCGGTCGTCGCTCGTGGCATGGGCAAATCCTGCGTCACCGGCAGCGAAGAAATTAATATTGACCTGACTGCTAAAACGATGGCAGTCAATGGTCTAATCTTCCATGCAGGCGATATCATTTCTATTGACGGTTCTTCCGGGGAAGTATACGCCGGCAGTGTGCCGATGATTGACCCGGAACTGTCCTCAGAATTTACAAAGCTATTGGCTTGGGCCGACGAGGTGCGGATGCTCGGTGTTCGCGCCAATGCCGACACTCCGGATGACGCAATAAAAGCAAGAGAGTTTGGTGCCGCCGGTATCGGGCTTTGCCGCACAGAGCATATGTTTATGTCCCAAGATAGGCTTCCGGTGGTGCAGGAAATGATTTTAGCCAAAGACAAGTTTCAGAGGGAGAAAGCTTTGGAAAAACTGCTGCCGATGCAGCAGGGCGACTTTGAGGGAATTTTTGCCGCCATGGCCGGTTTGCCTGTGACTATCCGTCTGTTGGATCCGCCGCTGCACGAATTTTTGCCCAACCTGGAAGATTTGCTGGTGGAAGTTACACTTTTAAAAGAGAGGGGTAAGGACCCGCAGCGGCTTAGAGAGAAAGAGGGATTATTAAAACAGGTACGCTCCCTCCATGAATTTAATCCGATGCTGGGCCATCGCGGCTGCCGCCTGGGGATTGCCACGCCCGAAATTTACCGCATGCAGACGCTGGCGATTTTCCGCGCTGCCGCTGCACTAATCAGCCAAGGTACTGCCGTTATTCCGGAAGTGATGATTCCACTTGTGGGGCATGAGGCTGAAATTAAGCTGATGCGGGAGTTGGTGACGCAGGCGGCGGAAGAAGTGATGCGGGAGACAGGTATAAGTTTTGCTTATCAAGTGGGAACGATGATTGAGCTGCCGCGAGCCTGTGTTACGGCAGAACAGATTGCGGCTTCTGCCGATTTCTTCTCTTTTGGTACTAACGATTTGACTCAGACCACCTTAGGTTACTCCCGCGACGACGCGGAAGGCAAATTTTTGCTGCATTATTTGCAGCAAAAAATCTTGCCGGAAAACCCCTTTGCCGTTCTCGATCGCGAGGGCGTAGGTGCTTTGGTGAAAATTGCGGTGGAAAAAGGTCGCAGCGTAAAACCGGAACTAAAGCTGGGTATTTGCGGAGAACATGGCGGAGATCCTTCATCTATTGAATTTTGCCATCTTGTCGGCTTAGATTACGTATCTTGTTCACCTTACAGAGTTCCCGTAGCCCGTCTTGCCGCAGCTCATGCCCGGCTTAAAACAGAGGTCGGAGGTCAGATGTCGGACTCGTCTGAATCGGCGAAATAGCCGATTCATAGAAGCCAATAAAATACCCTCTCCCCCCAAGGGTGGCGAGGGTTAGGGTGAGGGGGGAATTGTTAGGATGGCAGAAGGGAACGCTTATGACCTCGCTCATCCCATGTAGGGGCGGGTTTCAAACCCGCCCAAGTAGAGGGTAGATGCCATTTTTAGAGTAGAGGGCAAGAGCAGGGCAAAGGCAAGGCTATTTTTCATACTTTCGCTGATGCCCCCAGAAATGGGGGCATTTTTGTCCTGTACTAATTAGCCGTTTAACAAGCCGCGGAAGAAGGCAAGAATGCCTCGGAATGTGCGTACGAAAAAGTTGGCGCGACCCATTTCTTCGGCGGTTTGCAGTGGCAACCGCTGCAGAGTCTCTCCGTCTAACTGCAGCAACAGATAACCTGCTGGTGAGCCTATCTCGAGTGGCGCAGCCAGTTCTTGCTGCTCAACCACCAGTTGCAGCTCGTTTTCGCGTCCCTTGGGAACTGCGGCAGTCGCATCTTCTCCAATTGTTACCGGAACAGTCAGCCGCCTGCCGTCTTTCACCGGTGCTTGCGCAACCGTTTCCCCCTTTTTTGCCGCAGTCTTCAGCCTGAATTCAAGAAAACCATGGTTTAGCAGCTCCTGGCTGGCGGTAAGACGCTCCTGGTCACTGCCTGTGTTGAGCACTACTGAAATCAGGCGCCGCTCTACGTTGTCGGGCGCCGCTTGCTTTGCCGTACCCACTAAGCTGAAGCCAGATTCTGTCGTCCAGCCGGTTTTTAGTCCGTCGGCACCAGGAAAACGGCCCAGTAAAGGATTGCGATTTTGTTGTTTGATACCGTTAAAAGTAAATTCTCTTTCCATTTCAATCGTGAGAATTTCCGGGTGATTGATGACCAGTTCCCTAGCCAGTATGGCAATGTCCATGGCACTCATCACTTGGCCTTCAGCCGGGAGTCCGGTAGAGTTTTTAAAGACGGTATTTGTCATGCCCAGTTCTTGGGCGCGTCGGTTCATATGTTGGACGAACGCGGTTTCACTGCCGTAGAGGTGTTCAGCCAAGGCAATACAGCCATCGTTTGCGGAAACGATGGAAATGCCGCTGATTAGGTCGCGAATGCTCACCTCTTGATTAATATCCAAAAACATTTTGGACCCTTCTACTTCTTTGCTCCAGGCGTTTCTAGAGACGGTGGTAGTTTCTTCCCAAGTCAAATCACCGCGCTCTATCGCTTCAAATGCCAAAAGCAGTGTCATCATTTTGGCGATACTGGCCGGCGGCCGAGGGACGTCTTCATTTTTTGCATAAAGAATTTGCCCCGATGCCGCTTCCATGAGTACGGCAACACCGGCTGCGGTATCAAAAACCTGCCCGTAAACAGGCATAGATGCAAACAGTAAGACAAAAATGAGGATGAGAGAGCAAAGTCGTTTTTTCATTGATTAGCTAACCTCCCTGAGATTTATTTTTTCTATTTAATATTATCTGAAAATGTGTGAAGAATCTAGTTGAAAACGCAGGAAAATTTGCGTCACAAGATATTCTTAATGGATTAGACACAGATTCTCCTTTGTTCTGTAACATTATTTGCGTCGTAGTGAATTGTGAAACTCGTCTTTTTCCTGTATAATAGGAGCGTCGAACGCGTTATATTCGTTTTTTAGCGTAGCTGAAAAAACAGATTATTTGCTATTTCGCGATCTGTAGAAAGAAGGGAAGGGCATTGAGCGAAGCTCTGATTCTCGTTGTGGATGATGAAGAACATATTCGGGAACTGGTTAGGCTGTATCTGGAAAAAGAAGGCTTTGCGGTAGCTTTAGCTGTTGACGGTGAGGAAGCATTGCAAAAGGTTAAAGACGTCAGCCCCCAACTTATTATCCTCGATATAATGCTTCCCAAAATGGGCGGGTGGGATGTTTGTCGCGAAGTACGAAAATTTTCGGAGACACCGATTATTATGCTGACGGCTAAAGGCGAAGAGTTTGATAAGGTGCTTGGTCTCGAACTGGGCGCCGATGATTATCTGACAAAGCCCTTCTCTCCAAGGGAGCTGGTTGCCCGGGTTAAAGCGATTCTGCGCAGAACGAGCCATGATGGAACTGTCGCTAATGAAGAAATGGTCAACTATCCCGGTCTGGTGATTAACCTAGCTTCCCGGGAAGTGCTTGTGGCTGAGCGCGAAGTAACGTTGACGCCTAAGGAATTTGATCTTTTATGGTTTCTGGCGAAAAAACCGGGTAAGGTGTTTACACGGGAGCAGTTGCTGACGGCCGTTTGGGGCTATGATTATTACGGCGATTTGCGCACGGTTGACACCCATATCAAGCGCTTGCGTGAAAAAGTGGAGCGTGAAGGTGCCTCGCCCCGGGTGAAAACAATTTGGGGTGTAGGCTATAAATTCGAGGTGCATGAAAAGTGAAAACAAACATCTTCAGCAAACTGCTGACAACTTACTTGGTGATCATTTTGATCACCTTACTTGTTGTCGGACTCTTTTTGATACAGCTTTTTCAGACATATTTCTATGATGCCCGCGAAAGAGAGCTGTCGCTTAAAGGACAGCAGCTTTCAGAAATTTTTTCCAATATGATTTTAGGTCTTCAAGATCCACGCATTACAGACGACCTGCTTCTTGCCTTGCGCCGCTTTATGGATGCCGATGTGCATTTAATGCCTAAAGACATGTTGCTGCTTGCTTCAAGCGCCGGTTTTGACGAAGCAGGTTTGCGTCTGACTGATGATGAGTTGGGTCAGGTGCTAAACGGACATGTCGTCTCAAAACGGAGTTTCCACCATCAGACGAGAGAACAAATGCTTACCGTGGTAGTGCCAATCTTTGCTATGAATGACGTCTGGGGCGGAATTTTTCTCAACGCTCCGCTGACAGGAATATCGGCTACCGTGGCGCAAGTGCGCAACATGATTGCTTACGCCGCGCTTGCGGCGATTATTTTAGCGATGATTGTCGGCTTCTATCTGTCAAAATCCATTTCGCAGCCGTTGCAACTTATGAACCGCGCCGCCCTGGAAGTGGCGGGCGGCAATTACCAGCAGCAGGTGGAAGTTGCATCTCGTGACGAAGTCGGTCAGTTAGCACGGACGTTTAATTATATGTCGGCGACCTTGCAGCAGACGGTGGAAGCATTATCGCATGAAAAAGCAAAGTTAGAAAATATTATGTTAAGTATGAACGAAGGTGTGCTGGCTATTGACCGGCAGGGACAGGTGATTCTTGCCAACCCTCAGGCCAAACTGCTGCTGCAATTTATGGCAGAGGATTTAACCGGCAAAGAGATTCATTCTTTGCTCCAAAACGAAGGGATGCCGGAGCTCTTTATGCAGGTTATCGAGGCAAGCGAGCCTGCTTCTGCCGAATATCATCTTCTCGATGGAAAAATTTTGTTTTTGCAGCTCGCGCCGTTGCGCCGGGCTGACCGTACTTGGGGTGCGGTAGGAATTTTACAGGATGTGACGGAGGTGCGGCGACTGGAACAGATGCGCAGAGACTTTGTAGCCAATGTATCGCATGAACTGCGGACGCCCATGACATCGATCCAGGGCTTTGTAGAAGCGCTGCTTGACGGGCTGGCGGAAGATAAAGAGAGCCAGAACCGCTACCTGAATATCATCCTCGATGAAACAGTGCGGTTAAACAGCTTAGTTAGCGATTTGCTCGACCTTTCTCAGCTAGAAACTCGCCAAGTTTCCTGGCCGATGGAAGAGGTGGCGCTAGGGCCCCTTTTCGAACAGGTTGCGGCTAAACTTCAGCCGCAGCTGGAAAAACAGCAGCTGACGGTGGAAATCAAAGTCGCCGAAAATTTGCCGGCTGTAATGGGAAACCGGAACAGAATCCAGCAGGTGCTGATTAATCTACTGGGCAATGCCGTCTCTTTTACACCTGCGGGCGGCAAGATTACGCTTGCCGCCGTCCCTGCCGCAGAAATGGTCCGTATTAGCGTCTCCGACACAGGCGTGGGAATCCCGCCGGAGGAACAGGAAAAGATTTGGGCGCGTTTCCACAAAGTTGATAAAGCGCGCACCCGCCGGTTTGGCGGTACGGGGCTTGGCCTTTCGATTGTCAAGCAGATTGTGGAAACCCATGGCGGCACGGTAGGTCTGGAAAGCGCTCCGGGGCAAGGCTCTACCTTCCATCTGACGCTTAATAAGGCATAGCAAAAAAACCCTGCCGGCAACTATAGTTCAGCCTAGGCAGGGTTTTCTGCTTAAAAAAATAGAACAACGTTTGCCACAACGTTGTTCCTGCGCTTCTTGCCACACGACCCACATCATGTAGCTTGATTCTATTATATGCAGGAGATGTGTCAGCTTCGTGAACAAAAAAGGAACAGTTTTTGACTTCCTCGCCGCCGAGTGCTATAAACAGTAACGGCAGAATCGTTAAATACTGCGGGAGAGCAACCGGGCGAACACGCAGGTTCGCCACTACAGCACCCTTCCCGGCTAGGGTGAGGGCTAGCTGAGGCGCATTTTCATCCTTCTGATGGTGCCGCAAGCGGCATGGGGGTCTACACAACAAGTGTAACGCGCAAATTTGTTGAGATTGTGAATAAAGCATGAAATTTCTCCCGGATGAGCAAAATATGCAGGTTTTTTAGCTGTAGAAGGAGAAAACAATTTTTTAGGAAAGTGGGAAATGGAGGAGATGACTTGCTGCTTCGTGAGCAGGCAGAAGCGCAGGAGGAGAAAATTCTTTCAGATGTGGCGGCAAAAAGCCGGACGGCTGAAAGGGTGCACTCTGAGGAAGAATGTAGCGTACGTACCGCTTTTCAGCGTGATCGCGACAGGATTGTACATTCTAAAGCATTCCGGCGATTAAAGCATAAAACGCAGGTATTTATTGCGCCGGAAGGTGATCACTACAGAACTCGCCTGACGCACACGCTTGAAGTATGCCAGATTGCCCGGACGATCGCCAGGGTATTAAAGTTAAACGAAGATTTAACTGAAGCGATTGCTTTGGGTCATGATTTGGGCCATACGCCTTTTGGTCATTCAGGCGAAGACATTTTGGATAAAATCCATCCCGGAGGTTTTCAACATAATGTGCAAAGCCTGCGAGTGGTTGACATTCTTGAACGGGCAAACGGTCTAAACCTTACGCTGCAGGTTCGTGACGGCATCTTGCACCATACGGGACCATTTCCCCCCTTTACGCTGGAAGGTCAACTTGTTAAAATTTGCGACCGCGTTGCCTATATTAACCATGATATTGATGACGCACTTAGAGCAGGCTTGCTAAATTTTAGTGACCTGCCCCTTGCCGAAATTAAAACTCTGGGTGAAAACTCATCTGCCCGCATTAACAGGATGGTTAGAGCGATCATTGAGCATTCATGGCAAAAAAAGCTGATTTCTCCCGGTCCGGCAATGAGCGAGGTGATGAATAGTTTGCGGGACTTCATGTTTCGCCATGTCTATATCGGTTCCAGCGCCAAGCTCGAGGAGCAGCGCGCCTGCCATGTTATTCAGTTGATGTACAGTTATTTGCTGGAAAATCCGGCATATCTGCCGGAGGACGCTAAGCGGCGGGCGGAAGCGGAAGGCTTGGCGGTGGCAGTCTGCGATTATGTCTCCGGGATGACAGATCGCTATATTTTGGCTCGCTATCAGGAGTTTTTTTTGCCGAAACCGTGGAAAACTGCCTGAAACCTTGAAAATAAGCGTAAAATCGTATATAAAGCAAGAATTGGCATATAATATCTAGCACGATCAGCTTATATTTTTTAATGAAGAAGGAATCATTCGACCAATGTAGAAATTATTTGCTAAAGTTTAACTTTTCCTTTTTGAACGGGTGCCTCAGATCTAAGGAGGAAACAGCTAGACAATAGGACTTAAGAAGGGCTTAAGAGAGGTAAAGCTGAGTATAGCAGCCCAATGTGAACCTCGTCTCTCTTCTTGGGGATGAGGTCTTTTCCGTAGCATAGGAAATTATATCGTTCAGGGAAGCTACGATCCTATGCGTTGGGGTTTGTAAGGGGCGTGCCCCTTACGCTTGCGGGGTGCTCAGAGCCCGCAGGCTCGCCGAAGGGGCGGCAGCCCCTAG
>JAGXTN010000096.1 GCA_018333455.1 Dethiobacter sp.
TAATGCATAAATGTGAAATATTCGACCTGGATGGTGACAGCTACCGGCTAAAACACAGGAAAAGAATACTCAAAGAACAATTTCCAGTAAAAATCGTGGCCAAGTGCTGCTTTTTAAATGGCCGAAATTGCTGTATTTTTATTGACCGTTTACATGCCGCTGGCTGTACCGCCGAACAGGAAGCTGAATGCACTGCCCACGCAGTTTTGCGGCTTGTCACGGGAACGGAACAGTCCTTTTAATAGGCTCATAGGCTTCACCTCCGCAAATGAGCATAAAAAAACGCAGCATATTTATGCAGCGTTCTTTTGATACTATAATTTCATGAGTTTAGCTCTCAAAAGTACCTAATCTGTCTCATATACTTTGTAGATCAATTAGTGATTGGCTAACCAAAATCCCTTTTTCCTAAGCAACAACAGTAATTGTGCAATAAGTGCTAAAACTGGAAGTTCAATTAATGGACCGATCACTAGAGCAAGAGCTATTAATGGTCGATCAGGGAACACAGAAATTGCAATAGCTAATGATAAAGGAGAGTTCCTCGCTAGCGTTGTAAAATTAAAGCAGACAACATTCTCATATGAAAACTTTAAAACCCGGCCAATTCCCTGTCCGATAAGAAAGTTAACACCATAGAAAAGAAGAATTGGCGGGATCATCTGTATCACTATAGCAGGATTTTGCATCAAAGCATCCCCCTGTGATGCAAACATAGCCGTGATTGCCAAAGCTAGAAATATAAACTGACCAATAGCTACTTTTGGTAAAACCTGTTCCGCCAGCCAATTTTCTTTATAAAATTTCAATAAAATTTGTCTGACTATGAAGGCTGATAAAAAGGGTATAACAAGCACTTTTGTAATACTAAAAAGCAAAATGTCAGAATTAATATCAACAAGTGCACCGGCCAGAAGAAGAAGATAAAAAGGTAAAAGAATAAGCTGTAATAACAATTTCCAAGGTAATTGAGCTGTAGCTAGCGTCACATTTCCACGCGCAATGTTTGTAAACACAATATACCAATCCGTACATGGTGTAACCATTAACATTATAAGTCCAACCCATAGATCGGGAGCCTGATGCAGAAAGAGATAACCAAGAAGATATGCTAACGCAGGTGTCCAGATAAAATTCATGCCTAAGTTTAAGCCCGTAAATTTGAAGTCCTTTAACGCCCTGCCCAAATAATGCAAAGGAATCTGAATAAAAACTCCAAACAGCATAATCATTAGAAATGGTGTAATAAATAATGCTGCATTTACAGTTACTTGATGAAACTGACCAAGAAATAATCCAAGTGCGACTGCAGCTAAAATAAAAAGTGACTGAAACCTCTCAAAAAGGGTCATGTTGTCTCCTCTTCTGATAAAGAATAATATACATATGATTCTACAGCAAAAAGTACCTATTTTTGGAAGCGATTCGCGGCAGCATTTATTGATGGAATTATCACCATGATAGGAGCCGGGATAATTAGCTGAGGGGCTGTAACGACGGAACAAGGAGCTATATCTCAAATTCAATTAGGGTCTTAATAGTCAGGCATCCTGTAGTGGGTTTTCGGTTGCTTATCGGTGGTAGCGTTTCAACGCCACCATCGCTATCGTCGGGTTCCATTGCCATGCTGATTCCTATGTCCACGGGGTCAATCTTCCCGTCGTTATTCCAATCTATGAATGGCATATCATGCTCCTATCATTTGTGAGGATTTGAAGCCTTCCTCGCTTTTTTGAGGTCAGCCAAGAACGATTGGAGGATAGCATGACGATTCCCCATGATGTTCAGCGGCAGAATATGCTGCTCCATCTCGCTATCCTCAATTTTTAAAATCTCGATTTTAGCAAGCTCGCTCTTGATTGTATAATCCATCGCGTAGTATTCGACCACCATTTGGTCATCACTGCGTTTGTTGCAGCTTCGTCATATTGATCGCCCGCTACTAAGCTGGAAAGCGTCCTCCTGAGTGTTGTCTGTTTACTTTTGACGCATGATATGAGGTATAATGTCCCCATGAAACTAGACAAAATTTCCGAAATTCTTAGTGAGCCTGATATAATAAAAGACAGGAAACTGTCAGGAAAGAAGGTTCGCGAAAATGGGGAGAAGAAGACAATTTACAGCTGA
>JAGXTN010000003.1 GCA_018333455.1 Dethiobacter sp.
ACCATTAATCACCTGTACTTCTGCATCAATGTACTGAATTTGTTGCTCGCTTTGCTTTTCTTGCCCCCTGCCATTCCCCTGCCCGGCGGCAACCGGAGTCAAAAAAGCAGACATTAACAGAACCACCGTCAGCAACATTGACGCGATACGGAATTTCTTCTTCATTGACATCCTCACTCCTCTAATATATTTTCCGGCGACCGTTCCCGTGCAATTTTTTCTTGGCTTGCAATTAGGAAAAATTGCCTTCTAGTGAAGAATATATCATAGCCCCCCCCGCGTCAATGCTATTATTGTAATAATTTTGTGTTACCTAAGTCAATTTGCAACAACTGTCATCTCTGCAGGCAAGCCATCCCTGCAGCGCAGGTCAAGCCTCCTTCGCACGCCTACGAACTATAATATTCAGCTTATGTCCATAAACAGTATTGATTTTGAATTGCCTCGAATGTGTGTCAACAAAAAAGAGCCTTTGTTTCTGAGGAGACAAAGGCATTTATTTGAAAGTTTCCCGGTTATAAAATGGCTTACCAAACGATATGCGATTTGCAGTGCGATTTTGCTGTTTTGCACCTCAAAACGGAACCCGTTACCCTTTGGGGGGCGGTTTTTTTTGCCGTTACTGTTGTTGGAAAGGATTTCTGAACCACCAGCCGCCATCCCAGTCCCACTGCTGTTCCGGGGGGCAGTGTGGGCAATCAGGCCAGCTGCACTCCTCTTGCGGTTCAGTGCCCGCAATAAACAGTTCGTCAATAGGGGCGAGCTCACAACGGGGGTTATGGAGCAGGCTGCTGTATGGGCAAAGCTGCACCGAAATCAAACCGCCGGGACGGCTAAACTCCCTGGCCGGCAGCTCTTTGTGGGCTTCCCGCATAAAGTTAGCCCAAACGGGGCCTGCAAGGCTGCTGCCGGTTTGTCCCGGCAGAGACAGGTTTTCATCATTGCCGACCCATACTGCCGTCACCAGATCAGGCGTATAGCCCACAATATAGGCATCCCGGTTCCCCTGAGAAGTGCCGGTTTTTGCAGCCGCAGGCCTATTGACGAGCGGGCCTAGTGACCGTCCGGTGCCGATAGGAGAGTTAAGGACACTTTTTAGCATATCAGTCATCAAATAGGCTATTTTTGCTTCCAATACCGGCGTGCGCTGTGGCTCGCTCTGATATAGAATGCGCCCATGAGAATCAGTAATTTTACTGATAAAACGTGGTTCAACCCGCACTCCTAAGTTGGCAAAGGGCACATATGCTGTGGCCATCTCCAAGGGAGAAACAGAGATGGGTCCCAGAGGTAAAGAGGCAATGGGTCTTAAGGGGCTGATAATGCCAAGGCGTGTGGCCATTTCCACCGTTTTTTCCGGTCCTACTTCCAGATGGGTTTTTACGGCTACCACGTTACTGGAGCGGGCAATGGCATCGCGCATGCGTAGCGCTCCGTAAAAACGACCACTATATTCCAGCGGTTCATACGGCTCGTCCTGGTTAGGCAGTTCATATGAAACCGGCTCGCTTACCCTAACTGTGGCTGTCGTTTCCCCGGCTTCCAACGCCGCAGCGTAGGTAAAAACTTTAAAGGCAGAACCTGAAGCCCGCCCAGGTTCGGCTACGGCGCGGTTAAACTGACTGCCCCGGAAGTCGCGGCTGCCTACCATGGCACGCACAGCGCCGTCCTCCGGATCGATGGAGACCAGCGCCGCTTGCAGGGGAAGCAGTTCTCCGTCTGTGCCGCGGGAAGTCTCCGGCACAAACCGGGCTACGGCACTTTCCGCCGCCTGCTGCATCTGCCTGTCGAGGGTGGTATAAATATGCAGTCCGCCCCGGTAGACAATTTGCGGATCTTCCGGAAAAATTGCTGCCAGCTCTTGTTCGATTAGATAATCAATAAAATGGGCACCCAGTTGGCGTTGCGCTCGATCGTCAGCTCTGTTACGTAAAACAAGTTCCTCTCTTTGCGCGGCTTGGCGCTCTGCTTCAGAAATATATCCTTCCGCCACCATCCTGGTCAGTACCGTATCTTGGCGTCGCTTGGCAGCGGCAAAATCCAAATGCGGGGAATAAAGGGCTGGGCCGCGAGGAATGCCGGCCAAAATTGCTGCCTCGGCCAGTGAAAGTTGTTGCACCGATTTTGCAAAATAGGTGCGCGAGGCAGCCTCAACTCCGTAAGCGGCATGGCCAAAATAGATTGTATTAAGATATTTTTCTAAGATTTCCTGTTTAGTAAAGCGGCGCTCCAGTTGAATTGTTAAGAACATTTCTTCTGCTTTGCGGGCGAAGGTTTTTTCCGGGCTCAAAAATAGATTGCGTGCCAGTTGTTGGGTAATGGTGCTGCCTCCTTCGGCAAGCCTGCGTTCTCTGATATTGCGGAAGACGGCGCGGAGTAAACCCTGCAGGTCAATGCCGGGATGGCTATAGAAACGATGATCCTCAACTGCGATAAAGGCTTGTTGCAGATGCAGGGGTACTTCTTCCAGCGGCACGGCAAAGCGGTTTTCTTCAAAACGGGTGGTAATCACGGCATTATTTCTGTCGTAGAAGGTACTAGTCAGAGGCGTCTCGATCTGGGGAAGCTCTCCCATCCCGGCAAGAGAGATTGCCAGAAAGCCGATTGCGCCCAAAGACAGAAAAATGATAGCTAAAAAAAGTGTCAGCGAAATCCGGGTGAACCGTCGCATCTGTTTCAACCTCCTTTGCGTGCGGTTTATAAGAAATTTCTCTCTTTAAAAATTATAGCACGATTATCTCAAGGAAACGCCTAGGAATTGTTTGCACAGCATGGAATATGTGGTATAATTCTTTCGATATGCTAGGAACATGCCGGGGATTGGCATGCCGTCAGGGGATAAAATAAGAACATGTAAAACAAAAAGGAGGTCTACCCAATGTTACCCACACCAAAGAAATTTAAAATTGTGGCTGCCGCCGCTGAAGGTTCCCATAAGCTGACAGCGTTTGATAATGCCTTGCTAGGTGCAGGTATCGGCAATGTCAATTTAGTGCGAATCAGCAGTATTCTGCCGCCTTCTGCCGAGCAGGATCAAGCGCTGGAACTGCCCCCCGGCTCCCTCGTCCCTACCGCTTACGGGTCGATTGTCTGCGACCAGCCGGGAACGAAGATTGCCGCTGCTGTGGGCGTTGGTTTTTCCGCCGATACGTTTGGCGTAATTATGGAGTTTTCCGGAATGTGCGGCAAGCAGGAAGCGGAAGATAAGATAGCGGGTATGCTAAAAGATGCTTTTGAGAATCGCGGTATCCCTTTAGTAAAAACGGAAATCCGTGCTGTTGAACATACTGTTGATTCAATCGGCTGTGCCTTTGCCGCCGTGGCGCTCTGGTATTAATCTTTAAGGAAAGAGAAGGGATAGAAACAAGATGGAACTTTGGTATACGGAAAAACAGACTGCTAATTTGGGCATCACCTGTTTGGTGCAAGAGACACTTTGCAACTTTAAGACAGAGTTTCAGCAGTTGGCAGTGCTTGATACTGCGCAGTTCGGGAAAATGCTTGTACTGGACGGCATGGTGCAGACTACCGAAAAAGATGAGTTTGTTTATCATGAAATGATTGCCCATATTGCTATGCAGGCTCATCCTAGCCCGAAAGATGTGCTGGTAATTGGTGGCGGCGATGGCGGAGCCATTCGTGAATTACTTAAATATGACACGGTGGAGTCTGCTACACTGGTGGAAATTGACGAGGCAGTAATAGCAATGTCAAAAAAATATCTGCCGGAGATTTCCTGCGCGTTGTCAGATCCTCGCGTTAATGTGCTTGTGGCAGACGGTATTCTGCATGTCAAACAGTCTCTTGACAAATACGATGTGATTTTGGTTGACTCTACCGAACCGGTGGGCGCGGCCATCGGGCTATTTGCGGAGGAGTTTTATGCCGATATTTCTAAGGCGCTGAAAAAAGACGGCATGCTGGTGGCACAAACCGAATCACCGTTCTTTAATCGCGATTTGATTGAGAGTACTTATGCCCGTATCGGCCGCGTCTTTCCGCTGGCTAAGCTTTACCTAGCCAGCATCCCCACTTATCCTAGTGGCTTGTGGAGTTTTACCGTGGGTTCCAAATGTTATGAACCTGAAAATTGTCGGCAAAAGCCTGTGAATACTAAGTATTACAACTTTGCTGTCCATCAGGGAGCGTTCTGTTTGCCTAATTTTGTTAAGGAACTGGTGGGAGAGAAGGGCAAATGAGCCAAATGCCGCTAAAAGCAGAGTGTGGCAGCTTATACATGGCTGCCGGCACCGACTATCAAGCTAGCCGGGCAGTAATTTTGGGAGCACCCATGGACTACACCGCTTCCCAACGCCCCGGTTCGCGCAGCGGCCCGCAAGCAATTCGGGCTGCTTCTCCCGGCTTGGAGGAATATAGCATTTATTCCGGCAAGGATTTGCGTGATGCCAGGTTTTATGATGCGGGAGATTTAGCTTTGCCCTTGGGAAACACAGCTCGTTCTTTGGCGATGATTGAGGACGCAACAGAAACCATTTTCGCAGCCAAAAAATTTCCGATTCTTTTGGGCGGAGAACACTTAGTCAGTTTGGGCGCTCTGCGGGCTGCCGTTAAACACTACCCAAAGCTTGCTGTGCTGCATTTTGATGCTCATGCGGATTTGCGTACAGATTATTTGGGAGAGCCCTATTCCCACGCTTCGGTGATGTATCATGCTTATACCGAACTGGGGGTAGAGCTGTTCCAGTTTGGCATTCGTTCTGCCACCAGGGAAGAGGAAACCTTTGCCAAAGAGCATGCCCATTATTATCCTTTTCATGTATTTGCACCGCTCAAGGAAGCGATGACTCTCCTAGTCAACCGACCTGTCTACCTTTCGCTGGATATTGACGTGGTTGATCCTGCGTTTGCGCCGGGAACGGGTACGCCTGAACCGGGGGGAATTAGTTCAGTGGAATTACTGGAGTCACTGGCGTTGCTGCGCCGTCTGCCTGTTGTAGGGATGGATTTGGTGGAAGTGACCCCGGTCTATGACTCGGCCGGAATCACGGCCATGCTGGCAGCTAAAGTAATCCGGGAAATTATCCTGGCATTTGCTTAAAGAAAAACAAGGCACCAGGCAAGTCTGGCTAAGCAAGCTGAAGATCAAAAGCGAGAGGTCGAAAGGGGAAGGGTGCAATGGGCACTAAGTATATTTTTGTGACGGGTGGGGTAGTTTCCTCTTTAGGGAAGGGGATCACGGCGGCGTCCTTGGGCTGCCTGTTAAAGTGCAGAGGGCTTAAGGTGACGATTCAGAAGTTTGATCCCTATATTAATTTTGACCCCGGCACGATGAGCCCATACCAGCACGGAGAAGTGTTTGTGACAGATGACGGGGCTGAAACCGACCTCGACTTGGGTCATTACGAACGCTTCATTGATATTAATCTGACTAGGAGCTCTAATGTTACCACCGGGAAGATTTATTGGTCTGTGATCAGCAAAGAAAGGAAAGGCGATTTTTTAGGAGGGACAATCCAAGTTATCCCCCACATTACTAATGAGATTAAGAGCCGGATCAAACGGTCCGCCCAACAGAGTGAAGTTGATGTGGTGATTACAGAAATTGGCGGCACCGTAGGAGATATTGAGAGTCTGCCTTTTTTGGAAGCTATTCGTCAGATGAAACGCGATATCGGTCGTGAGAATGTGATGTATATCCATGTCACTTTAATTCCCTACCTGTCTAGGTCTGGAGAACTAAAGACTAAGCCTACGCAACACTCGGTGAAAGAATTGCGCTCCATCGGGATTCAGCCTGATGTGATTGTTTGCCGCACCGAACACGCTCTTTCCAGAGACATTAAAGACAAAATTGCCCTGTTTTGTGACATTGATCCTAAGGCCGTTATTGAAAATTCAGACGCAGCGTCTATCTACGAAGTCCCCTTGAAAATGCATGCGGAGGGCCTTGATGAAATTGTTATGAAAAAACTGGGGCTGCCAAATATAGGCTGCGATCTTAGCGAATGGCGAGCCTTGGTGGAACGGAGCAAAACGCTTCGTAACAAAGTGACCATTGGGCTGGTGGGAAAATATGTGGCTTTGCGGGATGCGTATCTTAGTGTGGCGGAGGCCCTGGCCCATGGCGGCTTTGAAAATGACTGTGCTGTGGATATCCGCTGGATTCAGGCGGAAGACGTGGAAAAGCAAGGGGCGGAAGCGCTGCTGGCTGGACTAGACGGAATTTTGGTCCCCGGTGGCTTTGGAGACAGAGGGATTGAAGGCAAAATTGCTGCGGTGCGTTATGCCCGGGAAAACAAAATCCCTTTCTTTGGAATTTGTTTAGGGATCCACTGTGTAATTATTGAATATGCCCGTAATGTTTGCGGTTGGCATGATGCCCATTCCACGGAATTTAATCCCAATACCACTCACCCGGTAATCGACCTCTTGCCGGAACAGGGCGACATTGAGGAATTGGGCGGCACTATGCGGTTGGGGCTCTACCCTTGCAAACTGGAAGAAAACACCTTGACGTATGCGGCGTACAAAGATGAAATAATTTATGAACGACATCGTCATCGCTACGAAGTAAACAATGTCTTCCGGGAGCGCTTTGTAAAACAGGGCATGGTGATGGCGGGGACATCGCCTGATGACCGCCTGGTGGAAGTTGTGGAACTTAGCGAGCACCCTTGGTTTGTGGCAAGTCAATTTCATCCTGAGTTTAAATCAAGGCCAAACAGGGCTCATCCACTCTTTCGTGACTTTATCGGCGCAAGCCTTGCTTACCGCGGCAACCGTGATTGCCAAGGAGAATAATTCCCGGATATTGGAAAAAAAATGAGCAGAGCAGAAAGAAGAAAGATAGTTGCGTGTAAGCAGTTGTAATTTTTTAGCTGATGTGATAAAAACTAATTGTATAACTTTTGTTTAAGAAAGGAAGGTCTAAATTATGACACATGTGATCAATGACGAGTGTATTTCCTGCGGCTCCTGTGAGCCCGAATGTCCGGTGGATGCTATTTCCGAAGGCGATGATAAGTATGTAATTGACGCGAAAACGTGTACCGATTGTGGTGCATGCGCGGAAGTGTGTCCGGTTGATGCCGTAATCGCTGAGTAAAATCTTGAAACAGTCAAAAAGAGGGCCGCTGGCCCTCTTTTTGACTGTTTTTGATTGGCTGCGGAAATTATTTCAGGCTTTCCTCTGCAATGCCGTAGTTGTGCATAATGCTAATGAGCCAAGGAGAAATTATAAAAAAGCTTCGTGCTTTTTACAGATGAAGTCACTCTTTTACCCGAAAGGAGGGTGTGCCCGTGCTGTTTCGAATGCGCAAATCGCGTACAAGGCGGATGATCGGCTGGTTTTCTTCAATGTATGGCAAGTTCCGCCATTGGATGAGGAGAGTACGTTAGCCAAAAGACGTTGCTGGTAAAAAAAGGTTGCTAAAAAAGGAAATCGCCTCCCCATAGAGAATAAGTGTCTCTGGAATATTTCTATAGATGCGGGGAGGGGATTTGCTTGCATAGAAAAATTATGGTGGTAGATGACCGGTGGGGAATCCGCAAACTTCTAAGCGAGGTGCTGCAGGGCGTCGGCTATCAGGTGATTACTGCTTCCGGCGGCAAAGAAGCGCTAGAACTCGTCAAGGAACACGCAGTCGACTTAATTCTTTTGGATATGAAGATGTCCGGAATGGATGGGTTGGAAACACTGACACTTCTAAAAAAAATTCGCCCGCAAGCCGTTGTTTTGATTATGACTGCTTACGAAGAAGTGGAAGGCTTAAAGGAAGCCAGTCGCCGTGGTGCGGCAGGTTACATTTCCAAACCGTTTGACATCGAAGAAATTAAAAGTTTGATTGCTGCCAAACTCCAGGCAGAGAGCGCTTGACAGAACAAACGGTAAGGGGAGGATGAGCGAAAATGCCTTTTGCGACACTGCAAAAAGTATTGGCGGCTGCTGAACGGGGCGGCTATGCGGTTGGCGCCTTTAATACTAATAATATGGAAATTATTCAAGCGATTGTGGAGGCGGCAGAGGAAGAAAAATCGCCTGTTATTCTGCAGGCCAGCCAGGGTGCCTTAAAATATGCAGGCATTCAGTACATAGCCGCTATGGTTCGGGCGGCGGTGGAGACTTCTTCTGTTCCTGTCGTGCTGCATTTGGATCACGGTACCAGCTTCGCGCAAACGATGCTCTGTCTGAAGCATGGTTTTACCTCGGTGATGTTTGACGGCTCAAAATATTCTCTGGCTGAAAATATAGCTGCTACGCGTAAGGTGGTAGACGTCGCTCATGCCATGGGAGCCTCGGTGGAAGGCGAACTGGGCAAGATTGGCGGCACTGAAGACGACATTTCGGTTGATGAGCACGATGCGCTGTTTACTGACCCGGCTGAAGCAGAGCGCTTTGTTAATGAATCCATGGTTGACGCACTTGCTGTGGCTATCGGCACAGCCCATGGCCCCTATAAAGGGGAGCCGCAATTAGATTTTGCCAGGTTAGAGAGCATAAATAGGCGGGTAGAGGTGCCAATTGTTTTGCACGGCGCTTCCGGTGTGTCGGCGGAGAGCATTCGTAGGGCGATTGCGCTTGGTGTTTGTAAAATTAATATTGATACGGAACTGCGTCAGGCTTTTGCCCGCAGTGTGCAACAGGTGGCGCAGAACAAACCGGGAGAATATGACCCGCGTAAAATCTTGGGTCCTGCCAAAGAAGAAATGAAGAAGATTGTCAGGGAAAAAATGCGTTTATTTGGCTGTTCCGGCAAGGCGGGGGAGTGAGCTTTTAGTGAAACTGTTTCTAGATACGGCAAATTTAAAGGAAATTGAACAGGCGGTGGCATGGGGTGTTATTGACGGAGTCACCACAAATCCGACGCTGGTAGCAAAAGAAGGCAAAGATTTTAAGCAGTTGCTTGCAGAAATCTGCCGGCTTGTGCCTGGGCCTGTTTCCGCAGAAGTGATTGCTACTAGTACCGTGGAAATGGTGCGTGAAGCGGAGGAGTTAGCAAGCATTGCTCCTCAGGTGGTAATTAAAGTGCCAATGACACCAAACGGTCTGCAGGCTGTAGTGGCTCTTCGGGAAAAGGGAATTCGCTGTAATGTAACGTTGGTCTTTTCTTTCAACCAAGCACTACTGGCTGCCAAAGCCGGTGCCGCATATCTCAGTCCTTTTTTAGGCAGACTGGATGATTTGGGTTATAGTGGCGTCGGCTTGGTCGCAGAAATTTGCGGGATATTCCGGCAGTATGCTTTGAAAAGCGAAGTAATTGCCGCCAGCATCCGCCATCCGCTGCATGTGGTGGAGGTGGCGCGGGCGGGTGCTCAAATTGCTACGCTCCCTTTTGGTGTGCTTAGCCAGATGTTCAAGCATCCTCTAACAGATTTAGGCATCGAACGCTTTTTGGCAGATTGGTCGCGCGCAAACCAAAATAATAAGTAGACACCCATGCCGCCTGCGGCACCAGCGGAAGGAGGAAAACACCCTTGTGTCGAAGTTATCTTCCTCGACTTGTCATCGTGCAAAAATAGCATATACAGCTACTACGAGGTTGTGAAAAAAGGGAATTTCGCAGCTCAATTTTGTGTTGCCCTTTTGCTGGTTAAATGTTTTCAGGGTAGTACGTTTTAGCTTAAACATTCCATAGTTTGTGGGGGGAGACACTTGGAGAGAGAACTGGCGCTGGAATTTGTGCGCATCACAGAAGCTGCCGCGCTGGCTGCCGGGCGCTTAATGGGCCGCGGCGACAAAGAGGCGGCGGATCAAGCTGCCGTAGACGCCATGCGAAATGTTTTCGATACTGTTGATATTGACGGCATCGTGGTTATTGGTGAGGGCGAAATGGATGAAGCCCCCATGCTCTATATCGGAGAAAAAGTTGGCACCGGCACCGAGCCTAACGTTGATGTGGCGGTAGACCCGCTTGAAGGAACTAATCTGGTAGCCAAAGGTCTGCCTAATGCTCTCTCAGTTGTGGCGGTGGCACCAAGGGGCTGCCTGCTGCATGCTCCTGATGTTTATATGGAGAAAATTGCGGTGGGGCCGCGAGCCAAAGGGTGCATTAACTTGGATGCCACCGTCCTCGAAAATTTGCAGGCTGTGGCTCATGCCTTAGAAAGAGAAGTGCAGGATTTAACGGCGATAATTCTGGATCGGCCGCGCCATGCAAAAATTATTAAAGACATCCGCGCTGCCGGCGCTCGTGTTAAATTAATCAGCGACGGGGACGTATCAGCCGCTATTGCCACCGCTATTGACAATACTGGAGTAGATATTTTATTTGGAACCGGCGGAGCGCCTGAAGGCGTTATTGCCGCCGTGGCGTTAAAGTGCCTGGGCGGCGAAATGCAGGCGCGCCTGAAGCCGGAAGGAGAAGAGGAAACGGCACGTGTAAGCAAGATGATTTTGAACCCGACCAAACTGCTTTTGCTTGATGATTTGGTATTGGGGGATGATATTTTTTTTGCGGCCACAGGAATTACAGACGGCGATATGCTTCAAGGCGTGCGTTACCGCGGGCGGACGGCGGAAACCCATTCGCTGGTGATGCGTGGTCTGACAGGCACTATTCGCAATATCTATGCTACGCATATTTTGGACAGAAAGCCGCGTTTTGTGGCACGGAAGGCAGGGTGTAAACAGAACCCCCGGGCCAGGTAAGCGCGAAACTTTAAGGGAAAGCTAAGCGGTAAAGGTATAAAGTTAAGCGGAAAGGGTATAACTTAGGGTATCTGCTTTTAAGCGTTGTGGAAACACAGCGCTTTTACGTACAGAGGTGAGATTATGAAAAAAGGCATGATCCCTGTTTTAATCGTTTTTCTCTTACTCTTATTGCCGCAGGCAGTGTCCGCCAAGCCTGACCAAATCCTTGCCGACGCACAAACGGAAGCGCCGTCCGGGTCAAGTTTTCGCCCCGTATACATCAGGCAGTTAAACAATCTGCAGACAAAGAGGCAGCGAAGGTCAGAGACAGCCGTGTTGCGGCATCAAGTGCGCCGCGGTGAAACGCTTGGTTACATTGCACGGAAATACGGTACAAGCGTTGAATATCTGATGAGGATTAACAATCTGACTAATCCTCACTTCATCCGCGAACGACAAATCTTGAATTTGCTTGTGGAAAGTCCGCCCGAGCAGGCCATCTCGGCTAAGGTTACTCATACACTGCGGCGGGGAGAGACGGTTTGGGATCTTTCCCGCCGCTTTCGAGTCGGGATGGAGACCATTTTGCGAGCCAACAAGATTACTGACCCGCGCCGGATGATGCCCGGGCAAAGGCTGATCATTCCGGGAGTCGCCGCAGCCACGCCAACTTTGTCGCAACGCAGAGGAACTCTGCTCTCGTCACGCTCAGCTTCCAATACAGCGTTCCTCTGGCCCACCGGCGGACAGATTTCCTCCGGATTTGGTCCGCGGTGGGGCGGCTTTCACTACGGCATCGATATCGCCGCCGTAGTCGGCACACCCATTTTGGCCATTGCTGCCGGCACCGTAACTGATGCAGGCTGGTGGCCGGGCTTTGGCAAGATGGTGCGCATTGAGCACGAAGATGGCTGGGTGTCTATCTACGGACATTCTTCCCGCATTTTTGTGGCTGCCGGAGAAGAAGTTAAGACCGGGCAGAAAATTGCTACCGTAGGACGCACCGGTAATGCCACCGGCCCTCACCTGCATCTGGAGATGATTTTTAACGGGGCGCATCAGAATCCGTTAAAGCATCTTCCCGCCAGGTAAGAAGAAGTCACCGAATTAGAGCATAAGCAATCAATAAAAGTCGGCAGTGCTATTGCACTGCCGACAACGTTATGTTATCATAATACGTGTGGATTTTGATGCCAGAAAGAGGTGAGCACCAATGAAAGAAAAGATTCATCCTAAATATGAAAAAGCTACCGTATCTTGCGCTTGTGGGACTTCTTTTGAGACCGGCTCCACAAGAAAAGAACTGAAGGTGGATATTTGCTCCAAGTGCCATCCATTTTTTACAGGCAAACAGAAGTTTATCGATACCGGTGGACGGGTCGAACGCTTTAAGCGCAAGTATGGCATGTAACGAGAAAAGGCGGATAATTTCCTGCGCAATAAGCAAAGGCAGCGTCAGACGCTGCTCTTTTTTTAGCTACTCAGGCACTACTCAGGCACTCGCTAGTTTGGAGGGAAAAAGATGTCTGCATCGTCTAAAGTGGGAGGGCAGGCGGTCATTGAAGGCGTGATGATGCGCCACATGAACCGCATGGCTATTGCGGTGCGCAAGCCAGACCGGGAGATTTTCATTCATCAGGAGATACTTTTTCCCGCAGGCCAGAAATATCCACTGCTAAAACTACCGGTTTTGCGCGGGATGGTAGCTTTTGTGGAAGCTCTAATCATCGGTGCGCGTTCGTTAACGATTTCTGCTAACCAGGCGTTGCCCGAGGAAGAAGAAGAGCTGACCGGCTGGCAGATGACGCTTACCATTCTGGCGTCTCTGGCGCTCGGCTTTTCCCTGTTCTTTTTTTTGCCCACAGTGCTTGTCCGGCTGTTGGCCGGTAATGTTACTGCCCAGCCACTCTTCTTGAACCTGCTGGAAGGTGGTGTGCGGATTACCATTTTCCTGAGCTATATTATAATTATTTCGCGTTTCGGAGATATCCAGCGTGTTTTTCAGTATCACGGTGCCGAACATAAAGTTATTTCCTGCTATGAGGCGGGAGAAGAGCTAACTGTGGAGAATGCGCGTAAATATTCTTCCTTACACAGCCGTTGCGGCACAAGCTTCATGCTGTTGGTAATGGCTGTGAGTATTCTGCTCTTTTCGTTTTTTGGTTGGCCGGGATTGGTGCAACGTTTGCTTTTGCGCTTTTCGCTACTGCCCTTGGTGGCAGGAATTTCTTACGAAATCATTCAGTTGGCCGGACGCTACCGATTTTTTTGTTACCTGACCGCCCCTGGCCTGTGGCTTCAGCGCCTTACCACCAGCGAACCGGACGACCGTCAGTTGGAGGTAGCGGTGCGCGCGCTCCAGACAGTTTTGCGGCAGGAAGTTGAGGTGTGATGCTATGTTTGAAAAGTTACAGGCAATCGAAGACCGTTACCAGCATTTGGAGCAGTCGATTAGCGACCCGAGCATAATCTCCCGCCAGAGCGAATGGCGCAAGCTTACGAAAGAGCATGCTCGCATCAGCGATATTGTTGCTGCATATCGCCAGTATAAAGTGGTGGAACAAGAGTTACGCGAGGCAAAAGAAATGTTGCGTGAAGGCAACGAGGAAGAAATGAGCCGTTTCCTGAAAGAGGAAGTGGAAGAAAACTCGGCAAAGAAAGAGGAGTTGGCCCAGCAGCTGAGAGTGCTGTTGTTGCCCCGGGACCCAAACGACGAAAAGAGTGTTATTGTCGAAGTGCGAGCCGGGACAGGCGGTGAGGAAGCGGCGTTATTTGCCGGCGATCTTTTACGGATGTATACGCGTTATGCCGAGCGTCAGGGCTGGAAAACGGAAATTCTTAGCACCAGTTCTACTGATATTGGCGGCTTTAGAGAAGTCGTATTTGCCATCGAAGGAAACGGCGCCTACAGCCGCCTAAAATATGAAAGCGGCGTCCACCGTGTACAGCGGGTGCCGGCCACGGAATCCGGCGGCCGCATTCATACATCGGCTGCCACCGTAGCCGTTTTGCCGGAAGCTGAAGAAGTAGAAGTTGAAATTAATGCAAACGACGTGCGAATTGATGTGTTCTGCTCCTCCGGACCAGGAGGGCAGAGCGTAAATACTACGCAGTCTGCAGTCAGGATTACTCACTTGCCTTCCGGCATCGTCGTCTCCTGTCAGGATGAAAAGTCTCAGCATAAAAATAAAGATAAAGCGATGCGAGTTTTACGTGCGCGCCTTTTTGAAAAAGCGCAGGAAGAACAGGCGGCTGAGACGGCACAGGCAAGGAAGTCCCAAGTGGGGAGCGGTGATCGCAGCGAAAGAATCCGCACTTATAACTATCCTCAGGGCAGAGTTTCAGACCATCGCATCGGCATGACGCTCTACAAGCTGGAATATTTTTTAGACGGCGACATTAACGAGATGATTGACGCTCTAAACACCAGTGCGCAGGCGGAACTGCTCAAGAAGGTGGATGCATGAGCAGCACAATTAAAGAAGCCCTGCAGAGGGCTTCTTTTTGCCTGCAACGAGCCGGTTGCGGAAACCCCGTCGGCGAGGCGGCAGCGCTGTTAGCTGCCAGTTTGGGAGTAACGCGTGCATGGCTCTACGCTCATGGGGAGGAAAAGCCTGAAGCAGCAGAGTTGCAGCATTACTTTGCCTGGGTGGCCAGGCGAGCCGACGGCGAACCGTATGCCTATTTAACAGGCGAAAAAGAATTTATGAGTCTGTCGTTTCTTGTGACGCCGGCTGTGTTAATCCCTCGTCCCGAAACGGAACTTTTGGTGGAGACGGCGGTGCGCGAATTAAAGGGCAGAGAAAATTTGCGCATTCTTGATCTGGGAACGGGCAGCGGTGCAGTGGCTATCAGTATCGCAGTGCTCTTGCCGGAGTCAGAAGTGGTGGCAGTTGACATCTCCCCGGCAGCTTTGCATGTTGCGACACAAAATGCTGCCCGCCACGGAGTAACAAACAGGGTACGCTTTCTGGCAGGAGATTTGTATGCGCCGGTGTGCGGGGAAAGGTTTGACGCTATAGTCAGCAATCCGCCTTATATTTCCTCCACTGATATTGAAACGCTAGAGCGGGATGTAAAAGATTTTGAGCCCCGTTTGGCTTTAAGCGGCGGCCCTGATGGACTTAATTTTTACAGGCGCTTGACGGCTGAATTAGCTCTGCTGGCCGCCCCTCCCGCGTTGCTGCTCTTTGAGGTCGGCTACCGACAGTCTGAGGCTGTGGCAGCTCTCTGCTATGCCGCCGGCTATAAGAATATTAGCCAGCTTAACGATTTAGCCGGTATTCCCCGCATTATCCTGGCTAAGCCGGCAGGGACGGCATAACTCTCTTTGTCAGCTGTCATTTTAGGGCTTGCCCGGTGGAGGTAATAGTTAGCTGGCCATGCTTGACTCCTTTTACGCCCACAAGACGATCTGCCACTTCCCGGGCTTTTCCTGCCGGTCCTTTAATCACCAGTACTTCCAAGCAGTTGTGGTGATCCAAATGGACATGGGTGGTCGCAAGAACCAGCTCATGCCAGTTATGCTGCAGTTCAGTGAGCAGATGACTTAGCCCTCGCACATGGTGGTCATAAACGAGCGTAATCGTTCCAGCCACTTCCTGGTTTTCGTCTTCCCACTCCATTTCCACCAGCCGGTTGCGAATCAGATCCCTTACAGCCTCGGAACGGTTAACGTAGCCGCTAGCCACAATTTTCTTGTCAAACATTTTCAGTAACTGCTCATTCATCGAAACGCCAAAACGAACTAGTTCTGTCACCAGTCAGCCTCCTTCTTAACAATCTGCATCACTAGTTTCTCCCTGAACATGCAAATTCCTTTAGTTGTTCCCGACTTACCGCACGCCAATAAAAGGGCGTGTTTTTTTGTGGAAATTATCTTCTTCTCTGGTTTAGGACATGTAAATTTTGGCAATAATATGTACAGGAAGATGAGGAGGGAAGATGATGCAGCTCAAAAAGGTTAATCTTTGTGGAGTTAATACACATAAATTGCCTTTCCTCTCTGCTGCACGGATCAAAGAATTGTTTAATAAAAAGGCAGAGGGAGATCAGGATGTGCGCCAGGAGCTGATTAATGGCAATTTGCGTCTTGTCCTAAGCATCCTCCAGCGGTTTAAAAACCGTGGTGAAAATTTGGATGATCTTTTTCAGGTGGGCTGCATTGGCTTGATAAAAGCGGTCGATAATTTTTCGCTGGAGCATAATGTCAACTTCTCAACTTATGCGGTACCAATGGTTATCGGGGAAATCAGACGCTATTTGCGTGACAACAATGCGCTTCGGGTTAGCAGGTCGCTGAAAGTGTTGGCTCAGAAGGCGCAACAAATACGCGAAAAATTAACTGGCAAGTTGTTGCGGGAGCCGACAATCGGTGAAATTGCTCAGGAATTAGGCGTTACACCTGAAGAAGTGGTGTTTGCTTATCAAACTTTAAATGAGCCAATTTCGCTGCACGAACCGGTGTTTCAGGATGCCAGCGACCCTGTTTATGTGCTGGATCTAGTGAGTGATAAAAAATGCAGCGCCGAGTTGTGGGTGGAAGATCTCACCTTGCGCCAAGCACTGACAACTTTGACTAAAAGAGAGCGAAAAATTTTGGAAGATCGTTTCTTTGACGGGAGAACTCAGATGGAGATTGCGGCTGAAATCGGCATTTCTCAGGCACAAGTCTCCCGGATTGAAAAGGCTGCGCTCCGCCAGGTGCGCCGTTGCCTGCAAGGGCAAGGAGGCAAGGAAAATGCAGAGGCGTAAAATACTTTTAGTTGTGCTGACAGGAGTGTTGTTGCTTTCAGTCTTAACTTTCGGGGCGCCTGAGGGCAAGGAAACGCCTGAAGATTTCCTGCGGCTGCACGTACGAGCCCACAGTGACGCACCATTCGACCAATTTTTGAAATATCAGGTGCGAGATGCAGTGCTGACAGTCTTGGCGGATCACTTGGCGGCGGCCGACAATTTGCAGGCAGCCGGTGCCAAGGTCGATCAGTCACTGCCGGAGGTGCTCCTTGCGGCGCAACAGGTTGTCAGGCAAGCCGGCTACGATTATCCGGTCAGAGCCTCCCTTGGCGAGGCTGATTTTCCCACACGGCTTTACGGCGGCCAAGTTTACCGGGCAGGACGTTATCAGGCATTGCAGATTTATCTTGGCGAAGGGCTAGGCAAAAACTGGTGGTGTGTGTTATTTCCACCACTCTGTTTTGTGGGAGTGGCTTCAGAGAAAGCAATACCACAACCTGGGCAGGCAACTCCCCCACCACCTAGGTCTCGTCTGATAGAATGGTGGCGGCAGCTTCGTGACTAAGGTTTTTTGCGGGGCAGAAAAGTCAAGATAATTCCCCTCCCTTGGAGGGGAATTAGGCGGCTATTTTCAGAGTAGACACCTATGCCCCTAAAGACGAGGGGACCATCAGAAGGATGAAAATGCGCCCCAGCAGGCCCTCACCCTAGCCCTCACCCATTGCTAGATGTCGGAGGTCAGATGTCGGACTCGTTTGAATCGGCGAAATAGCCGATTCACAGACACCAATGGGAGAAGGGAACGCTTATTGCCCTCGTTTGTACGATGTAGGGGCGGGTTTCAAACCCGCCCAAGCAGGTGCGCCCAGCATGGGTGCAATCCAACGGGTGAAAGTCCCGAACACGCCCTAGTAGT
>JAGXTN010000079.1 GCA_018333455.1 Dethiobacter sp.
GACATCGCATACAGCAGATAAACGGAACACGTATTATCTATCCGGCAACGAAGGAACAACGGAACATTTATAAGGCGTTCGATGTAGAGGAACCGGTGTAGTTATAATTTTAGTAGGGATTTTAGGATTATAGTTTTAATCCGTTCTCGGAAACAAGTCAATATTTTAAAAACCCCCAGTATTCTATTACGGCTCTATGTTCCTACTGATATTGATACAAAAAGAAAAAGCCCTCTCCGGTAGAAGAGTGCCGGAAAAGGCTTGAAATAAAAGGCTTTCGAGTTTTTGCATTTTTCGATGCGAGCTTCGATAGCTCTTTTTTGTATGTTTAATTTGCAGCGTCATGCATAGATTTTGCGTTTGCTTACCCCGCGAAATCGCCAACCGAGGAATAATTAAAAAGTGTGGCAAAATTAAAAGGTATCAGCTGCAGGAAATAAGTCTGAGCGTTCAGTGTTTGCTACGAGCAACTTTATACATATTTTCCAGGTATTTTTCCGGCTCCGGCATTGGATGCCCTTTATGTTTTGTATCAGCACGCTCTTCTTTTTGGTACACCGAATTAATATGCTGCCATTCCTTAGGAAACATCTCTTTGAACTTGGCCTTAAATTCCAACACATCATCCAAATCGCTCATTGCTGCAAATACCGCAGCGACCTTTTCTTCCTTTTTCACTACTACTGCCGCCATAAAGTTTTCTCCTTTCTCTTACGCTATCCTTTTAAAGCAATTGTCAATTCACCACCAAAATTGTTTATTACGAATCGATCATCAAGCATTAACTGTTCTTTGCTAACATAGTATTCAAATGGAAACAGAATAGAAAATGCCTTGATGTCAGAAAATGAATAATAACTGTTGCCATCAATACGCATTGCTACTGATAGGATGAATTTGACGATATGCTCATTGTTTATAGTCTGTTTCTTCAGATGATATCTGGTGCGGGTTTCGCAAGAAAGTATATCCATTTCCTTTAATGTCAAAGTGATTCTTCTTGTTGTGGTCTCTAACGTTCCGCGTTCACCCCACTCATCGTAGAGCTTCTGACGCAGAACACTATTTGTAACTTCATCCTGGAATTCAAATATCCGTCCAATAAATTTACAGACATCTGCAACAATAGGATATGTCAGATATATCATGCAAAGATGGACAGGAACGGCGTAATCCGGGTATTTCTCTATCAAAGATAATGCTTCTTGTCTTATCCGTGTAATTTCATTTGCATCATAAAACCACACGTTCATTAAAATTTCTCGTGTTTTACGTAATCTTGTGGGACTATCAATTTCAAAAGCAAGGTACTCATTCAGATTCTCTTTATACGCTGATTCTTCAAGATTTTCACCTAATAATTGTATGGCTTTATTAAGCCATTGTAATTTTATGCTGCAAGCATATCCAACTGTTTTAGCCATTGTTTTCGTCCGCCTTTATCTTGATAAATGGAACAACCACCTCGTCAACGGTAATACCACCGTGGCTCATAACTGCTTCATCCTTTGCGTCAAAGGAAAACCCGGCACCACAGATGAGATAATCGTATTCTTTGCTTAAAAAGTATTTCGGGTATTGGATGAGATCATATTGCCCTATAAGCGCTTGCCTATCCGCGAAGTCGCGCAGTACTACCATCCTGCGACTCTTCGTTTCAACCTCGACACCGGTCTTCATCAACTTGCCCATACCGACGCACGGAGTATTGCCGTGGTCAGCCGTTATATATACATCAAAACCGCTTCGGAGCAGTTGCTTGGTAAGTCCGACGAGCTGCGCCTGCTTCGCCATGACGGTGATATCGTTGAACATTCCTATGCGACCTTGCTTCTGGCCGTGAACCATGTCATCGACGTCGTTGATAATAACCGCGCCGCATTTGATGAAGGACCCGAAGTCAACATCGTATCCACGGGTGTATGCGATTTGATTATCCGCGTAGCCTAAACTTTTGGCGCATGTCACAAATTCCGCTTTTTCTTTGCTCTGTTTCCACGGCTCGGCAAGCTGACTGGGGTACTTGTTTGAGAGCAAACATTGCCGGGAGATAGAAGTTGTGGTAGGTATCATGGCAAATGCATCGGTCTTTTCATATTTCAAACCGGCAAAGGACTTTGAAATAATCAGCCAGTCGAACTCGGACATGCCATCCATAACGATAATAACAAACTTCTTGCTGTGATCGTGCATATATTCCATCGCTCGGCTCACGAACACAGGACCATCGCGATCAATGGTAGATGAGAGTTTGGCAAAGTCAGTGAGAATAAAATCGATGAAGAGCTGATGGATATACTCTACACTAATGCCAGCATCATACTCCGTGGAAATCGTATCAATAGTAGCCTTCAAGTTGGCGATGCGGAACCAGTCCTTATACACTTTTGCAGCGCTGATTTCGCTTTCCAGTTCTATGACAAGAGCTTTCAAGTACTTCTCAACATTTGCCTGTCCGTACACTATGTGCTCGATAAACTGCTGCGTCGCTTGCGCTGACCGGAGGTCGGAGAAATTCTCGATGTATGCCATGCACAGTAAGTCGAGGTTTAAATGCAAAATTTCCTTGACGGTTGACGTGTTCAGCTTTGGAAACAGCATCTGAAACGAAATGTCGAAGCATCCAAAACGCCGCACAATGTCATAAGGTACATAGTTTCCGGGTTTCAGAACCAGCAGGTACTTTCCATTTGCATCGTTCAAAGCATCTTCGTGCTCAGCGCGGAAATGGAGATCATCCATATATTCGATCACCTGAAAGCCCTGTGAGATAAAGTATGTGCAAGTATCCGTACACTTCAGCAAGCCGTCGCTGTCGATCAGGATGATGTGGTTTTTATATTCAGCAGATGATTTCTCATAAACATATCTTGCAAACACGGCTATGCCTCCAATCTTACAAGGATAACAAGACGGAAGTCAGGATAGACCTTCTGACCATTCCGGTAGTTTTGTTCTATCGCTTCTTTTTCCCGCTGAAAACGTGCCAAGCGGGATTTTTTTATATTCTCAATGCCAATCTGTTCAGCGGCTTCAGTACGCAGCCTGAGGGCATACATATATTTGTTGTAGCTCTCCTGATTCCGCTGCATCTGCTTTTCGCGCAAATCGACAAAGGCATCGTACGAGAAGTCCATACTCATCTTTTCGAGTTTGCTGTAATCGTCGGTACTGATATTCCGCACATTTTTCACTGTCAACTGAGAGTTTGGGTCGAGGAACACATCCATAATCCGCTTGCCGGCCACAGGCCGGAGCACAAAGCTGTCGTTTACAAATAGCGGTATTATGCGACGCTCGCTTCTGCCGTCAGAGATGGACAATTCCCATAACATGAAGTAACCAGCCTCGTTTGGAAAATTCTTTATGCCTACTGATAGTAATGACGAAAACTTGTCCTGTATGATTTCAACATTCAGATGGCGGGTGACCTTCTCGTCGTTGATGCCAATGCGGTCAAGCAGGCTGGGCTGCTCACCCTGCCAGCAACCGTAATAGCCAAGCACCATACGCAGAGCGTCATCTATATTGAAGTCGGACTCCTGCCCAACAAGTGCTATCAAGTCTTTATCCTCGCGGATAATATCCTTATACTTTTGAGCATTTGCCATCTGCTGTTTCATCTCGGATTCCACCGGATACAACGACTCGTCTATCTTTGTCGGATGGCTAATGGAGCGCATATAAACGTCGGTGAAATCGTACTCAGCAACCTCGCTGTCAAGAACGTCGGAATACTTGTCCACGCCCATTTCATTTAGGATAACCGATAGTTTTTCCTCAAGTACCTGACGGACGCGATTCTCGACGGTATCCGTGATAGTAAAATTGTATACATGAACGTCCCGTGTCTGCCCGATACGGTCCGCACGGCCACAACGTTGCTCGATCTTCATCGGGTTCCACGGCAGGTCATAGTTGACGATGATATTAGAAAACTGCAGGTTCAAGCCTTCGCCGCCAGCGTCGGTGGAGACAAAGATGCTTGCTCTGTCGCGGAAATCCCGTAGAGCATCGCTGCGTTCTTCAATACTCATGCTGCCGTTCAGGTAGCAAACTGTGTAGCCTTTACCTTTCAGTACCCGCAGTAGATACTGTTGTGTGGCGACAAACTCGGTAAACACAATGATTTTTTGCGACGGGTCCTCACTGAGCATTTCATCGACCGTGTTCAGCAGCGATTCAACCTTGACGTCCGGGTGCTGGAACTCGGCCTGTTTTGCTATAACGATAATTTGCTCCAGCTCGGCGATTTCCTCCTCAGTATCGAGAGAAATGGCCTCTAACGCTTCTTCAACTCCGTCCTCGATGTCTAGCTCTATCAAATCCTCCTCAGTAAGCGAACCCAGCTTAGTACTCTGTGTTTTAAGGACATCAAGTCGACGCTCCAAACTCTTGACCACTGCCGCCGTACTGCTGGTCACCATTCGTTGCATGATGATTAGCAGGAATATCAGGCACATATTCTTTTTGCGATTGCGCAGCGCCTTGTTGTAGGTCTTAGAAACATACGCAGTCACCAGCTTGTATAGCTCGCGCTGAAGCGTATGACGCTCGTCCCAATTGAGTGTGACCATGTGCGTGATACGGTTCTTAAACAGCTTGTTGCCGTTATTATCGATAGCTTCGCGCTTCTCAGTACGAATCAAATATGGCGTGACCTGCTCCTTCACGATTGAGCGGGCATTGGGGAATGCTTGCTCCTCAAGTAAGCGCACAAGGCGTAGAAACGGCTCCGTTTTACCGTTGTGCGGCGTGGCTGAGAGCAGGAGCAGGTACGGACTCGCCTGAGAAAGAAGACAGCCCAGCTTGTACCGGGCGACCTCGCCGGTAGACCCAGCGACACGGTGTGCCTCATCGATGATGATAATATCCCAGCCACTGTTGATGATGGAATAGATACGCTCCTCGTTGTATTTCTCGACCTTTTCATCATTCCAACCAGCGCGCTTTTCCAAGGGCTTTATGGAGTCCATCGGGGAAATGACCTGATCATACTGGCCGTACACATCATCACTATCGGTGAGCCTACGAATGGTATCATAGTCAGATGGCAGGATGACATTGAACTTCTCATGGAACTTCTCCTGCATCTCAGACGCCCACTGGGTCACCAAACCTGTCGGGCAGACCACCAGAATGCGCTTGATGAGACCGCGAGCTTTCAATTCCTTGATGATCATACCAGCTTCGATAGTCTTGCCGAGGCCGACCTCGTCTGCCAGAATATAGCGGATGGTGTTGTTCTCCATCGCACGGTTGAGCACATGGAGCTGGTGCGGCAGCGGAATGACGCCGCTTGCCAGCGACGAAAGTAGCCCGCCTGCCGTCTCGTTCTTTATTTTGGAGAGCAGCGTCACGTAGCGAAGATAGTTCTCGTCATATGTATTTGTACCGCCGTCTTTGTTCAATTGTCCTTCGGACGCCTTATGGACGGTTCCAGTGGACGGGTTGAAAACCCTATAGGATACATACCCCCACGCTTCAATCCGCTCCAGCACCTGTACATTGGCACCGATCGCGGTATCAAAAACAAATTCACCGGATTGTAGCATCTGTTCTTCACCTCCGTACTTGCGCAATTACACCCTGCCCAAGCTGATATCGTAGTACATTAGAAGATTCGGGTCTTCCTGAATTGTTACATCCGGCAAACGCTCTGCAACACTAACGATAGCAGCGTAGTCCTTGTCCTTCCAGAGCTTTGCAAAACCTGCGCGTATGGCCTCGGAACGAAACACCTTCAGCTTGCCTTTGGATGAAAGGTACTCCTGAAATTCCTTGAGAAGGTTTTTCTCGCGCAGTCTGGCAATATCGCCACTCTTGGTAAGGTCAGGGATGTACCACTTACCGACATCATCTTTAAGGAAATTCTCATCAAGAATGACTAAAAGCTCAGGCATTTTTTCTCGTTTGTCTACAGTTTTGCATTCCTGCATGAATTTTGGCATCAATTCCGCATAGGATTGAGGTCCACATACTTCCGGGCTCAACTGTTGATAGAGCCAACCTATGGCAGATTTCTCATCAGAGACAAACAGCGAAAACTGAATACTCTCAATATCACAAGTTGACCGAGCCAAATCATATTCATTAACTTGGTTTGGCAGAAAATACATATTGTCGCGCTTCAGGAATCGGTCGTCGAGACCTCTATAGAAATCTGTTGCATCAAGAGGCACCGCAATTCCTTGCATAATATGATAGGCGACCATTCTGTCCCAAAGTAAAAATGCCTGACGCTCAGATACAACCTCTATGATTCCATTGTTGTTAACAACAACTCGCAGATTAGAAAGATGCTCCCTGACAAAATCCCATGCTGTATCTACGCTGCCAATTTTCAGTCTAAACTCTCGCGTAAAACTATCCTTTGGCTTATATGCGGAGATTACTAAGTCTTGATCAACAGTATTGTCAGACTTGTATTGCATAACAGTTTTCTTTTCTTTGCTAAGAGTGCGAACATCTGCAATTATAAATCCTGCGGTCTGGATACTTTGCTGTATTGCATTCCAAACTGCATTTTTGGAATTGTGGAATTCTATTGTTATCCAATGATTAGGCTTTAAGACGCGAAACAGTTCATGAAAACTCCGGCTCATTAATCCTGTATATTCAGGAAGTGCTTTGTTCTGAACGTTATTAACGATAGCTTCTTCAGTGTTGTTTGTTTTTACTTTTAACCAGCTTTCCGGCATGAAATTCAATTCTGAATACATAATATTAGCGCCAAACGGAGGATCTACAAATATATAGTCAATGCTATTTGTTGGAATATTGCCTAAATCGGTCGATGATTGTGTACTTACAATCACATCTCCTTGTTTGTAGGAGAGATGTCCCAGCTTTTGCAGTTGAAACAATAATTGATTGATAACATTATTTTCTACACTCAACGAAGGAACGTAGTAAGTGCCGACCATTGGGCCTACTAATGCTCTGCTTCCGTGTTCAGGCATATACCGATTTAACAGCGTGAGTTTAGGCAATATACTGGTAAATAGGAACAACTTTTTCTTATCTGACTTGACCCTTGCATATGTCTCGCTAAGCATGATTTGTGTTCTTTTCGTATAGAATGAGTTAACACGACTCATTCCATGCGACCGTTTAGGTTGTTCAGTATTATAGCCTGCGGGTAATTCATCTTTCGGTAGCCACTCCACTATTTTTGTTGCTTCAATCTTAGTAATATCGTCCTCATCTGGTGTTTTTACATAACGCTTTTTATCAATGCTATAATTAATCAAAATGGGGACCTTTACTGCGCGTTCGATATATCCACCAGAATCTTCCAAAACAGTCTCTTTTTTAAGAATCATATTTTGTTTGCTTATTTCAAAATTACATTTCGGACATTTGAACTTCTTTAAGGCTTTTTTTGTCTTAGGATCGAGCGCGGAATTGTAATACACCATTTCATAACCACAATGAGGGCAGAAAAATACATCTGACCAGATTGTATAATTAATAATTCCTTCAATCGTTTTCCCACTAAACCCAATCTGTGTTACCCCATTTACAACATGGTTAGTTCTGTATAGATAACCGTATTTGTCAGATAGTTCCTCAATTATTTCTTTTAATGACTATTTGATTAGCTCAGGATAGGTAACCACCCTGCTTGTCACGCAGCAGTGAACAAGACGATTAAACAACTGTCCTTTAAACATTCGTCTATTAAACCTATAACAGTATTCTCCCAGATA
>JAGXTN010000018.1 GCA_018333455.1 Dethiobacter sp.
TATCTGGGAGAATACTGTTATAGGTTTAATAGACGAATGTTTAAAGGACAGTTGTTTAATCGTCTTGTTCACTGCTGCGTGACAAGCAGGGTGGTTACCTATCCTGAGCTAATCAAATAGTCATTAATTAAATTAAAGAAATTCCCCGACGGTTTGAGCAGTCGGGGAATTTCTTTAATTTCTATTGCCGCTATTATTCCTATTGCCATTTTCAGTGTTTGGTGACGACCTGGAATCTTCGGATGGCTGTGTCTGCGGCTGCTGCGATAAGTCTTGCACCGTTACACTTATTGAAGCCCTCTCCGAGGTCGCGCCTTCTTTGCTGATAGCCAGCACTTGGTAACTATAGTAACCGGGGGGCAAACCACCATCTGTATAACTTTGCTGATCTGTTTCCTGCTCATTTAATAAAGCGAAACTGTTTGCACCGGGATCCCTGCGGTAGATGAAGTAGCCACGAGCAGTGCTGACTGCTGTCCAGGTTAACGTCACGTTCCCTTCGGCATCAACGGCAGCCTCTAAATTCTGAGGCATATCAGGCCTGAAGGTGTGCAGCTGACAAACTCCGGAGGGGGGCATCAGTGCCGCATCGGCCGGTCTTAGGCCGGCACCGCCACGCCAACTGTCAGTTGTGGTTATAAAAGGCGGACGGTCAAGAAAAACTCTCTTCTCTCGCACATTTTCTGGGCAAAACTCGCTTGCCAGCAAGCCAGACTGAGTAGAAATTTCCAGCTCCACATGGATGTCGCAGATTTGAGTGGGCACATTTCGTGGCAAAAACCAGTCGGAGGCAATATGTTCAGGAGGACAGTTGGGGCCGGGGCGCAGGCCGCTTTTGGTACAGGCAGCCACTCTTACCAAGCTGTCAGGCCTTGCAAAGTCGCGTGTGGGAAGCTCTCGGTGAATAAATTTCAGGATGGGATTCATGAAAGGATTCGTATGGCGTCCTGAAGAGAAATTGCCATCTGTTTCTTTGTCTGGCCACCTGTCACGACCAAGCCAAAATACCGTTACATAATCAGGCGTATAGGCGGCTAGCCACACATCGCGGGATAGATCGCTGGTCCCGGTTTTGGCAGCCAGTGGGCGCCCGATGCGGACACCGGCTGCCGTTCCGCGAAGCACAGCATCTTTTAAAACATCGGTGGTGAGCCAGGCAGCTTCGGGGCTAAGTATTTCTTCGCCTGTTGGTTTGTTTTCATAAACGATTTTTCCTTCGCTATCGGTAATCTTTGTAATTGTGGTCAAGTCGGTGCGGATACCTTCATTAGCTAACACTGCAAAAGCTTGTGCTATTTCATGAACACTAAAGCCGGTACCGCCGCCTCCCAGTACAATTCCCAGCTCGTTTTCAGTAGGCAGACTAGTAATCCCCATCCGCTCCGCGTACTCTTTCCCCTTGGAAATACCGAGTTGCTGAAAAAGGCGGACGGCAGGCAAATTAAGGGAACGTAGTAGGCTATACCGGTTTGTCACCAGACCGTTATATTCTCTTGGGTTGTAGTTAGTGGGACGAAAGTCACCCCATTGACCTGGGGCATCGTCGACTATGGAGCCGGGGCTGGCGATTCCTTCATTGAAAGCCGGGGCATAAGCCAGAATGGGCTTCAGTGTGGAGCCAGCCGGGCGCTGTCCTCTAAAGGCGCGATTCATGCCATTGGTTTCCGGGTCACGGTCACGGCCACCTGACATGGCAACAATATGGCCGGTAGATGGGTCTGCCACAATCACTGCCGCTTGAATAAGTGGCAAATGGTCGTCATTGCGAAAGCTAGGGTATAAGGCATCATTGTCAATTGTTTTTTCAATGAAGGCTTGTTTTTCCCTATCTAGCGTCGTGTAAATGTGCAGACCGCCGCCGTAGAGCACTTGCCAAATGTCGCCGGCGCTTAAAGTGGCAAATTGAGGCTTCTCGGTCAAGATATTGTGAGCATCTTCCAAAACTTGATAGCTGAACCAAGGAAAGGGCATCAACTGTTCAGGTCTTTCGACTAGTGCCAGTTCTTCTTCGCGAGCTGCTGCCGCCTCTTCTTCAGTTATCATTCCTAAATCAACCATCCGGGAGAGCACCAAGCCCTGTCTGCTTATTGCTTCATCCATATTGCGCCAAGGAGAGTATCTGCCAGGCAGATTAGGAATGCCTGCCAGGATAGCCGCTTCGGCCAGAGTCACCTCACGTGAGCTTTTGCCAAAGTAAGTTTGTGCCGCCGCTTCGACGCCGTAGGCATTAAAATCAAAGAAAATAAAATTAAGATACATTGAGAGGATTTCATCCTTGGTAAAAGTACGCTCAAGATGATAAGTCAGGTAAAGTTCTTGGATTTTTCGCCTCATAGTACGATCTCTCGGGTCGAAAAACGCATTCTTTATTAGCTGCTGGGGAATGGTGCTGCCGCCCTGTAAGGGGCCGGAACTCCCAAACAAATTGCTATAGGCAGCGCGCATAATCCCGCGGATGTCAAAACCGGGATGCTCATAGAAGCGTGCATCTTCAATGGCAATAAAAGCGTTAATTAGATCAGGAGATATCTGGCTTAGCTCCACAGGGATTCTGTTTTGAGCCCCTAAAAGTCGTGAAATCAGAACGCCATCTCGATCGTACATAAATGAGGTTTGTGACGGGAGAAGTCTTTCCGGATCCCATTCAGGGACTTCGGCCAAGTAAGCGGAAACCACGTAATATGTAGCGGAGGCTGAAACCAGAAAAAACAATGCACATAAAATCAAGGTTAAGCGGATCAGCCTTTTTTTGCGCAATTTTTTCTTTTCGCTATTTTTGCCGCCTGCCGAAATCTTTCTTTGGTTATTGTTATACTGAGGCATCTTTATCTCCCTTCCTTACAACGCGCTTAACTGTGCCACAATTATATCACACGCAACAGATTACGGTAAACGAACAAATTTTCGCCTTGGCTGAAAACGCTTTGCAAACAAGACTCCCATGTGGTAGAATGAATGAGAATTTGAGCAGGAAACCGTAGCTTTAGCAGAAGGAGGGTGGCCGGCTTGAACGTTCGGCAACAATTTGAAATTATTAAAAATAATACGGTAGAAATCATCGCAGAGGAAGAGTTGCTAAAAAAACTTGCTCATTCTGTGACAACGGGCAAGCCTCTGCGTGTAAAGTTGGGGCTCGATCCTTCAGCGCCTGATTTGCACTTGGGACATGCTGTTGTCTTACATAAACTCCGTGAATTTCAGGAATTGGGACACCAGGTTATTATCATCTTAGGTGATTTTACCGGTCGTATAGGCGACCCGACAGGCCGATCTGAGGCGCGCCGACAATTGACAGACGAAGAAGTGTTGCAAAACGCTGCCACTTACCGAGAGCAGGTATTCAAAATTCTTGACCCGGCTAAAACAGAAGTTGTATTTAACAGTGAGTGGCTTGCCAAACTGAACTTTGCCGACGTGATAAAATTGGCTGCCCGCTATAACGTGGCTCGGATGTTGGAGCGAGAAGATTTTTCTAAGCGTTACAAAGAGCAGCAGCCAATTGGCATTCACGAATTCTTCTACCCCCTGATGCAGGGATATGATTCTGTATTTCTGCACGCTGATATCGAATTTGGCGCTACAGAACAAAAGTTTAATTTGTTGATGGGTCGCCATTTGCAGCGTGAGTATGGGCAAGACCCACAGGTTTGCATCATGATGCCGATTCTTGTCGGTTTAGACGGCACCCAGAAAATGAGTAAATCTTTAAAAAATTATATTGGCATCACTGAGGAACCGGGTCAAATGTTTGGCAAAGCCATGTCTATGCCGGATCAGTTGATGCCGGAGTATTACAAACTTGCTACCGACTACACGATGGGGCAAGTGGCAGAAGTAGAGAAAGCTTTAGCAGACGGTTCCCTCCATCCTCGTGACGCCAAACTTCGTCTGGCCCGCAGAATTGTCCAGCTCTATCACGGCAGAGAAGCGGCAGAACAGGCAGAAACGGAATTTAAAAACATCTTTCAGAGTGGCAACCTGCCAAGTGATATACCGGAAATTGATATCTCGCCTATTGCGGAGGGGGGGGAGGTCAGTTTGCTGAAGCTCCTTACTTTTGCTAACTTGGCCGCGAGCAACAGTGAGGCAAGAAGGCTTATGCAGCAGGGCGGAGTAAAAGTCAACGATGAAAAGGTAGACGAAATTGAAGTTAAGATTTCTGCCGCAGCCGGTACCGTTATTCAGGCCGGTAAGCGTAAGTTTATAAAAATTAAGTAAATTGATTTATGACAAAATTGGGACAGGCAGGCTGTCCTAATTTTGTTTACATCGCTAATTTTCTGCTCCTTTAAGCGTAAATTGTCCCAAAATTTTTAAGGGCGGAAAATCTGGCGCCCATAGTTCTAGTCTGGAAATATGGGCGATTCCCACCGGGGCATATCCTTCCACTATTTTACAGGCTTGGTTGAACTCAGCGTTGCTCCATTGTCTGCCGGCAAAGTGGGGGCTTACAAGGCTGATATGGAAATCCCAGTCAGAGAATGAGCGTGGGAAAAAACCTGCTTTTAAAAGAGTGCCTTCCACTTTTCCCGCCAAGTAACTGAGCGGTTGAGATTGAATGTCGACGCCCACAGAGAGAAAAGGTGCCTTAAAACAGCTTTTCCCTTGAATTCGCACTGAAAAAGGCGACAAAGAGTTGAACATCTTCCGCAATATCGGAACAGCAAATTCAAGTTTTTGGCTATGGGCAAGTATCCCCACAGTAAGATGCAGGGTAGGGTAGGGCTCGGTATACATCTTGAATTTGCGGGAAATAAGCTTTTGTAATTTTAAAAGTTCAGTCATAATAATGCCGTCAGGAATGGCAACAATGTAGTAGGGCTTCGGCGTCTGCATTTTGCTTCACCTTTCGCTCCATTTTTTATCAGAGGAACTTTCTGACATGCACCTTTCTTGTTCCTCTGCATATAATGAAAAGGGGATGGTGATGTGATTTGCTAGGCCGCAGGGTAAATATCAGCCGGCAAGCGATTGCTTTTTTTGTTTTAGCTACTTTCCTGTTTGGCGTAATCCGTCTCTTTATGTTTATTGAGCAGAGGATGCGCCCCACTATTTTGTCGGTAGCAAGCGCTCGGGCAAATGTTATTGCTACGGAAGCGATTAACGAAGCGGTTACGGAAAAAATAGTGCGCAATATTTTTTATCAGGATTTGATTCATCTGGAAAAAAACAGGGAAGGCAGAATCGTCATGGCGCAGACAAATATTATGGTGGTAAACGAATTAATGGCGGAAACTACCCTGCGAGCACAGGAAGCGCTTGCCACCCTAAAAGGGGAGAAAATTTATATCCCAATTGGGCAGGCGCTGGGCAGTTACTTATTGGCAGGCTTGGGTCCCCGGATACCTATCACACTGATCCCAGTCGGTTTTGTTAATACATCTATTGTCGATCAGTTTGAGGAGGCGGGGATTAACCAAGTGCGCCACAAAATTTACTTAAACATCAAAGCAGAAGTGGAAATTGTTATTCCCTTTCTCTCTAGGACGACTAAGGTTTCTGCGATGATTCCGATTGTGGATGCCATTTATCCCGGTGACGTGCCCGATACTGTTATTAACTTGCAGTTTCCTGCAGGGCAGACTGTTCCGCTGCCTTTCCCTGTAGAATAAAGATTTTCCGGCAACTTGTTTGCTAATGCAAAGTTGGCTGTTTGCTGCAACTGCTTGAAACCGTCATGATAATGCTATGCAATGTATATATTGAAGGGAGGGTCAATAAAAATGACTTTGATGGTGCCTCTTTTTATGCTTCCTATGTTTCTAATTTGGTTTGTAGGTGTGATCTTTCTTGTGGCCGCAGTTCTCGCCGTAAATTACTATGTAGTGGGCAAGGATGAAGAATATCGGCGAGCTAAGGGAGTTGCTGTTAAGATGTTTTGCATTGCTTTTGTGCTGATTGTGCTCGCGCTCATTTATTTGGTGCCGATGCGTGGTTAATGCTTTGGGTGGACTGCACACTCTTTTTCATTGCTTAGCAACAGCGACACGATTTTCTGGTGTCAGTTTAGCGGCCGGCTTGCCGGTCATCGAAACCAGGCTTACACCGGCAATTACGATGACGCCTCCCAATAACTGTCCTGCTACCAGTGACTCTTGTAAAATAACAGCCCCTCCTAGCACACCAAAAACGGGTACGAGGTTAAGAAAACTGGTTATGGTGGCGCTTCCTAAAGTTTTCAACGCGTATAGATATAAGAAGTAGGCAACGGCAGAGCAAAAAATACCTAGATACGCCAGATTAAATAGCACAGCCCCACGGAAAACGCTAAGCTCTATGCCTGCAGGCAAAGCGAAAACACCTAGCAGCGTCAAGCCCACAAGTGATTGTTGAAGATTGATGGAAATGCTGTCATACTTTTGCATCAGAGGTTCATTGATACGGGTGTACACTACCCACGAACAGGCAGCCGCAAAGATTAAAAGATTCCCTCTTAAGTTGACCAAGGATAGCGCTCCCTCGCTGCCTGAACGAATAATCAGAAAAACTCCCACAAAGGACAGAACTACACCGAGCCAGCGCGAAAAGCTGGTTTTTTCTCGTAAAAAAATAGCTCCCGCGATTACATTAATCACTGGTATCGTGGCAATAATTAACGAGCCGGTTCCGGCTGTAGTGAAACGCAGGCCGTTGTTCTCAAAGATGAAATATAGAAATATGCCAAATGTACCCCCGGCAATAATCCGAGGCATGTCAATTAAGCGGACGAGACTCTTTTTCGTTACGAGAAAAATAGCACCAAGAACGAATGCGGCAAGAATCATGCGGAAAAAAGCAATTTGAATCGGCAGGAGTGAATCAAGTAACACCTTTGTGCTGGTATAAGATAAACCCCAGAGTAAAGTTGTAGTTAGAATGGCTAAGACGGCGCGGAGTTTGCTGATAGTTTCCATGGGAAACCTCTCTTTTCATAAGCTGATCAGAAATCGTTTCATTATACCACGTACATAGCGAAAGTCGCAACGCTGTTTGGTGGCGTCCTTTCTGTCATTTTTGCCGGAAGTGAACAAGGTTTTTTACACGCCTTTCTTGCTACAGCTTAAAACACCTGCTACATGGGCTTTCTTTCTTGCTTCTTGTTGCTACAGCAGTCGCAAGCTGAGAAGCATTGCAGTTCTCCAGCGTAGTCAAAGGGCCCATTTTTTCTGAAACACTCGTTAAAAACACTTGTCAAAGGTAGCGCAAAGAGGATAACATGAGCTATATAAGAATCCTGCCGCATGTGGCGCTATTGTATGAAGTGCCGAACAGCTCTGAAAAGGAGTGATGATAATGCAAAAGAAAGTAGTAGAAGTAAATTTGGAGAGTGAGATGCCTACGGTCGATGTCGCCATCCAAAAAATGAAAAATTCTTTAACTACCTACAAGCGTCAAGGTTACAGGGCGGTGATCCTTATACATGGTTATGGCTCCACCGGCGTTGGTGGCAGTATCAAGGCGGCAGTCACAAAATGTCTCGCAGAGAGCAGCATGAAAGGTATAGTAAGAACATTTGCAGTGGGAGAGCAATGGACAAGCAGGAAAAAGGAACTGGTGGGAATGTGTAAAGCTTTAGAGAATTATGAGCATAAAATAGCAAACAATTACGGAGTTTCAGTTGTGATTTTGAGGTAATTAGCATTTGCGGATAATAATCTAACAAGAAAAACGGCAGCGGTTTCAACCGTGCCGTTTTTCTTGTTAGAACCATAACCCTATATGTAGCTAATACAAAAATTTCTGCAGGCCAGCCGTTGTTAGGAGATGGTTTTAGTGCGAACTTCTTGAGTGCGAGGAGTTTTCACCCAAGCTTTTGGTTGGCGGTGCAAAGCCCTAAGCGCCAGTGCTGATGTAAAGGGCAAGATGATGAAAAAACCGACTATAGGCAGGACTGCCAGTTGAAGTACCGGTAAGAAGCGCAGGAAACCGGCGGGTGCCACTGAGAAGTTGATAAATTTGCGATATCTGTAAAACAGATAGAATGTGAAACTAAAATAGAGTGGCGCAAACAGAGTGAAAGTAGTGCGGATTGACTCCGGGATCATGTTAGGCTCCACCTTGCCCTGAGAGGCCAAGATAAAAAAGCTTAAGGGAACCAGCGCCAGTGCCTGGTAAAGATACCATTGAGCATGCCCTTTCCAATATAAAGTGCGTAAAAGCGGCAAGCGCAGATGATTTGGATAGCCCTTAGCAGAAGATAATTTGTCGAAAACTTGTAAATGTCCGCTACCCCAGCGAAGGCGCTGGCGATAGTATGCTGTGTAAGTAGCGGGTGTTTGCTCAGTGCTGACAAGAGGGATGTATTCAGGCCACTCTTTTGTTTCAAGGTAAGCACGCACACCAAGTTCTAAATCTTCAGAGAGAATAGTATGGTCGTATCCGCCAATTCTCTGCAGGAGGTTATGTTCAACATGAAGATTTGTTCCGCCGAGAAAGGGGATATGGCGCATAAGAATAGGTAAGTACCATTCATGTGCTAAGGCTTGGTATAGAGCGATGACTTTGTTAAGCGGGCCAAGCTGGTAGAAGTTGCGCACCTGAAAGACGGGTCCCTGCCATAGTTTTTGTTTACCCGATGTGGCAACGTAGCGGTTGGCAAGATGGAGCAGAATGTCTTTTTCTGGCCTGCTTTCCGCGTCAAAAAAACTACAGATAGTCGTTTTTGCACAGATGAACTGCAACCCGTAATTCAATGCGCGCGCTTTTGTAGACGCCACTTCCCTGCCTAGGCATATCCCGTCAACTCGTCCTTCAAAGTCATAAGGAACAACCACATTTTTCAAGGCAGGCACATTGTGTCGGGTGGCAAATTCTCTGATCTTCTCTTCAACAACATCTTGGGTAGTGATTTTATTCAGGTCGTTCTTTTTTGAGTCAAGTTCTTTCCCATCAGTAATTACAACAATTTCGTACTGATTGTGAGGGTAGTTGAGTGCAGCCAAGTGTTCAATCGTATTGGCGATAACTTCTGCTTCGTCTCGAGCTGGAATCATGACGGAGAAGTGGGGGATAGGCAGATTCTTCTCTTTGGCTTCTTCCATCACCTTCTGCGCTGAGAGAAGATCAAACTTTTTCCAGTAATATCTCCTGGAGATGAATCCCCAATAAAGATAACGAAGGAACAAAAAAGCAACAAAAATTGTCAAAAGAAAACTTACCAGATACAAAAATTCTGGCATGTCCATCCTATCGTCTCCTCAATAAGTAAAATATTTTTTTTAATGATTGGATCGATCACGACTACTGAGATAACCACCTTTCATTTATCGCTCAATTAAATATACACGACTTAGGCAGTTCCTGTAAAGACAGATGATTTATGTAATTGATGTAAATATAGATGATTTAAGCAGTAAAGATACAAGAATTGCACAATTGCTGCAAAAACAAACAATTTAAGCAGGTGAACTACTCTCCATTGAAATGGAGAGCTTCAAGATTCTAGGCGACGAAAGAACATCCGTCAAACCTGTACATCTTTGGCGTACCCAACACCACTACTGGTTGCTCGTTAAGAGTTTCCA
>JAGXTN010000119.1 GCA_018333455.1 Dethiobacter sp.
ACATACACGCGACGGTATTTGATGAACTGCTCGGTCAAAAAGACCGCGAACTCTACGATGTAATGACAAAGGGCGCCGGCGCGGCAAGGAGGCAACCGCTAAATTTCGTCATTACGACCGTCAGCTCTGATACAAACTCAATCTGTTATGAGGTGTATGCCAAGGCTCTGGATATTCTCAATGGCCGCAAGACAGATCCGACTTTTTATCCTGTCGTATTCAGCACACCGGAGGATGCTGACTGGACAGACCCTAAGGTATGGAAGCTGTCCAACCCGTCGCTCGGGATCACCGTCAAGGAGGAATACCTTCGTTCGATGTGTGAATCAGCGAAACAAAATCCGGCGGAGGAGAACCATTTCAGACAGTTTCATCTTAACCAGCCTGTTAAGCAAGCCGTCCGCTGGATGCCAATGGCGAAATGGGACGCGTGCGCTTTCCCGATAGATTCAGCAAGCCTTGAAGGGCGAGTTTGCTACGGCGGGCTTGACCTCTCTTCCACTACCGATATTACCGCCTTTGTGCTGGTCTTCCCGCCGGCGGATGAGGACGACAAATACAGCGTCCTGCCGTTTTTCTGGATGCCTGAAAATAATATCGGACTGCGCGTTCGGCGCGACCATGTGCAGTACGACCTCTGGGAGAAGCGAGGCCATCTGCTGACCACCGAGGGCAATGTGGTGCATTACGGCTTCATCGAGCGCTTCATTGATGAGCTTGGCAAGCGCTACAACATCCGCGAGATCGCCTTTGACCGCTGGGGTGCTGTGCAGATGACACAGAACCTTGAGGGTCTTGGTTTTACGGTCGTTCCTTTCGGGCAGGGCTTTAAAGATATGTCGCCGCCGACAAAGGAACTGATGAAGCTTACCTTGGAAGAGAAAATCGCCCATGCTGGACATCCCGTGCTGCGCTGGATGATGGATAATATCTTCATCCGCACTGACCCGGCCGGCAATATCAAGCCCGACAAAGAAAAAAGCACAGAAAGGATCGATGGCGCGGTGGCTACCATTATGGCGCTGGACAGAGCGATACGGTGCGGTTCCGGCAATACCGGCGGCAGCATCTATGACGAAAGGGGGATTTGGAGTGTCTGATGAGGTCAATCACCCAGCGCATTATACAAGCGGTGGCATTGAATGTATTGACGCCATACACGCCTCCATGACAGCTGAGGCGTTTGCCGGATATCTTAGGGGCAACTGCATGAAATACCTGTGGCGCTATAAACATAAAGGCGGGGTGCAGGATCTGCAAAAAGGCGAGTTCTATTTAAAGGCCCTAATCCATCTTGAACAGGAGCGTGAGAAGCGATGAAGCTGCCTTTTTTGCGCTGGTTAGTTAAAGCCAGAGACCGACCTGCAAACAGCCTGTTTGGCTCTACTTACAGCTTTTTCTTCGGCACAACCTCCAGCGGAAAGACCGTAAACGAGCGCACTGCCATGCAGACTACGGCGGTGTACGCCTGTGTTAGAATTCTGGCAGAAACCATAGCAAGCCTGCCGCTTCATACTTTCAAGCACACAGCTAGCGGCAAGGAAAAGGCGATCGAACATCCACTTTTTCATCTGCTCCATGACGAGCCAAATCCAGAGATGACTTCATTTGTGTTTCGAGAAACACTGATGGGTCATCTTTTGCTTTGGGGAAATGCTTATGCACAGATTAT
>JAGXTN010000076.1 GCA_018333455.1 Dethiobacter sp.
TGCTCTGTAGTGTGCCTGCTTCCTCAAGCTATTTTAACAAAATTCTACAGGCTGCGGGTAGGATAATTGGTTTCATATCTTTTTTGTGCCTTGAAGCGCAGCGGAAAGGAATGGTCATATTGATGAAAATGTTGTACCTGGTGACTCAGGATGTCATGAAAAAATGGACAGGGCGCGTACACAACTGGGGGCAAATCCTCCTTCAACTATCCGTGTTTTTCCCGGATCGAGTCAGCAGCTATTTGCCGTAATGGGATCAATAGTTAAAAGCACAAAATTATTGACAGACCCTGCAAAATTAAAAAAATGGGGGAATTCGGGAGCATCTGGCTCGGCAATGATGTCGCCTCTCACGAGTTCTAACGGCGGAATTTTCACCGCCAATGGCGCTGCTGCTTGAACGACAACCCGAAAGCAGAGTGAGAATCCATTCAACTTCGCTGTTAAACTAACGCGAGTGCCTCATCCGATGGACATGCGCTCTTGGTTTTTGAGACTTTCCTCAGCTGTCGGTGGTATCCTTCGCACAGAAATATTCAAAAAAGTTATCGCTTTGTTAAGAATCTGTTAATAAATTTTGTCGGTTTTGTTAAAAAAAAGTCTTGACAGTCATGGTGCTCTATGCGATAATAAGTTTACCAGATTCCGAGAGGCAGTAGTTTCCTGGTAAAGCCCGGTGACGGCGCATGGTGAAGTATCACAGTGTGAGAAAAGCAATGCCCGTATCGCAAGGGTGTCATGTGAGGTGTGTGAGTGTAACGGAGGAGAAGTCCAAAGTGCGCTGGTCACACGGAGCAGGAACGATTTAACTGGTTGCAAAGTATGGAGAGAAACTCGCCATATAAGCGATTGGGAGTTCCGCCGGGTTACAATGCGGTCTGTTGGAGTCTGGTTCTTTTTTTGTCTATTTTTTTTATCTAAATAATCAAAATATTTTGATTATTTGCTTGACAAGCTGCTTGCTCTCTGCCATAATGAAATCAGCCAGATTCCGAGAGACAAGATGGATCCTGAACGATTGATTGCGGTGTGCGTGTGGTAACCATAGTATGGTGATAACCCGCAACATCACAGCTAGATCGACATCCTGTTGCGTCACGCCAAGGCGTTGCACCGGAAGGATGAGGGTGACGGATGAGCCGTTTTTTGCCAGAAATCCCGCCCGGGGGCGGTGAAGCTTGGCAAGGTAGCGTTGCCAGTCCGTAGCCGCAGGCAACCGGAAGGTCTGTTGGGGTCTGGTTTTATATTTCCTCTTTAACTAGCGAGAAAATATCTCGCAAATTCCTGTAGTTTTCATGATAGTCAAGTCCATAGCCTACCGCGTAAATATTGGGCAGTTCAAAACCTTGGTAGTCAAGAGGCACATTGGCGATGCGTCGTGCCGGAATGTTTAAGAGTGTGCAGACCCGCAATCCCGCCGGAGAGCGGGTTTTAAGATTGCGAATAAGATAGTGAAGGCTTAAGCCGGTATCAACTATATCTTCCACAATCAACACTTCGCGTCCCACAATAGGAGTGTCTAGGTCCTTGGTGATGCGCACAATCCCCAGGGGGTCTGTCTCTTGGCTATAGCTGGAAATGGAAATAAAGTCAAGCAGATGTGGTACGGTGATGGCCCGCGTCAGATCTACGGCAAAATAGACGCTGCCTCGCAAGACGCAGACGAGAACAGGCTGTTTTCCTTGGTAATCGAAAGAGAGCTCCCTGCCTAACTCGGCAATACGTTCTTCAATTGTTGCGCGGCACAATACAGGCTCTAGACGGTATGACATCTTGACGCTCCTTTTCTCGGATTAATCGATGCCTAAGGATTCCAAAATATGAAGGTAATCCTTATTATAGATTATTTTAACATTAACTTCAGGATATAATTCCTTCAGGCGACGCGCTTTTTTATTTTTCTTCCAGACAAGTTTCTGCCGCTGAGTGGTGAGCTCTACATACAGGTTTTGGTCGGGCAGATAAAAGTCGGGGGAAAAAGCCTCTGTGACCCTTCCTTCGCTGTCCCATTGCAAGGGGAATGTTTTTGGTTCATACTGCCAGGGGATATGATAAAAATTAAGCATTCGGGCAAATTCTTCCTCGCTGGGATGCATAAAGGAAGGCGTTTTTCTGTCGACAAGATTCTGCTCCCGCCTAGCCGGCAGCGAGTTGACTGCAGCACTTTCCCGTAAATTGCGCTCCAGAAAGTAGCTTGCGGCTTGCTGTACCAAGACGGTGGCTCCTTGTGGAGTTAATGTTTTTGTGTTAACTACCAGATCATATACTTCAGGGTCCAACCAGGCGCGGTCAAACACTTGACGAAGATATCTTTTTTTTCGGCGGTCATGCTCTCTTACCAACAGGCTGGCCGGACTTTTCTCAAGATTATAGATTTCATGAACCCATTGCACCCGCTGATTAAAGGGAGCGCAAACCAGAACGTGAAAAGCGTCGGGGCGGCCGCGGAATAAAAACTGGCCGCCCCGCCCCACCAGTACGTACGACTCTTTTTCGGATAGAGAGAGCAAATGTTCATGCAAAGCAGTCAGATAGAAGCGTTGGCGCTTTTCCGCATCTTCACCCTTGGTAGCTTGCTCGTCAAACTTTAGTAGCTGCGGGGACAAGCCCAGCTCAGTTAAAGTTTCTGCGATGGCTTTTCTGTCAATTAAGCGGAAATTCAGCTCATTTGCCAGCTTTTTTGCCAGCAGTTCTCCTCCGGCACCAAATTGCCGCGAAATTGTGATGACGGCCATAAAACGCCTCCGACTTTTTTTCTATGAATTTCTCTATAAATCAAAAAAATCCTTTCTGTGGGCTGAAGATGTCTAAAGTGACGCCGGCAATAACTTGACAAAAGAGGGTAACTTTATCTACAATGTAAGTAACTAAATAAGAAAGCCTAGGGGTACTCGCAAGCGCGAGTTGAGAGGCAAGGGCGATAAACTTGGCCAACTCTTTGAACCTGAGATGGGTAATACCAGCGGAGGGAAGGATCGGGCAGACGGTAAAAATGCCAGTGTTTACCGTGGACAGCAGGGTCCACGGTTTTTATGTTTGTGATTATAAACTGGAGGAGGAGCTATGAAGACGTTGGATTTGTCTTTATATGTAATCAGCGGACAATGTTTTACCCCGGAGCGTGAGTTGTTAAAGGTGATGGAGGAGGCTCTGGCAGGGGGCGCCACCGTAATTCAGTTGCGCGAAAAAAATATGACTGTTAGGGAGCTGGTAGAAGTCGGCGCTAAGCTCCAGAAGTTGGCACGCCAGCACGGAGCCACGTTTATTATAAACGACCATGTGGATGTGGCTTTAGCCATCGACGCTGACGGAGTTCACCTTGGTCAGGACGATCTGTCGGTTAGCGAAGCTCGGACACTGCTGGGGCCAAAAAAAATTATTGGTCTTTCTACTCATTCTTTGGAACAAGCACTGGTGGCCAGTAGTCTGCCGCTTGACTATCTGGGGGTTGGTCCGGTTTTTACCACACCTACCAAGCCTGATATGCGGCCAGTCGGTTTGGAATTGCTTACAGAAGTATCTCGCCAGTTAACGGTTCCTTTTGTGGCCATCGGTGGGATTGATGAAACAAACCTTGAACAGGTTCTTGCTACCGGTGCTAGAAATGTGGCAGTAATTAGGGCGGTGGTGGCCGCCGCCGACGTGACGGGAGCGGCAAGACGGCTTAGGGCTCGGATTGCGGCACAGACAGCATAAGCAGTGGCAGTGTATTTCGCCAGAATGCACAGTTAAGCTCTGCGAGACGTTTGTCTCATCGTAAAAAGCAAGGAGGAATTAAAGATGATTTGCGTGAAAGTAAATGGTCGGCAGGAAACATTGCCGGAGAATTATACCATAGCACAGCTGTTAAGCCAGAAGGAGCTTGACGCATCCTATGTGGTAGTGCAATTAAACTTAGAGATTATAGAACGTTCTCTATTATCAGTAACGACATTGAACGAAGGAGACCAGCTTGAAATTGTAAAGTTCTTGGGGGGTGGCTAAGCTTGGGTAAAGATCTGCTGGCAATCGGTAATTCCTTAATCGCAAGCCGATTATTTCTCGGTACCGGTAAAATTCCGCTGCCAAAAATGAAGCAGGTGATTGAGGCTGCCGGGACGCAGGTTGTGACTGTGGCTTTGCGCCGTGTTGATTTTGACCGGCGGGACGAAAATATTTTAGATTTTATTCCAGACGGAACTATTATTATGCCTAATACATCGGGCGCGCGTACTGCGGCAGAGGCTATACGGCTAGCTCATCTTGCTAGGGCAGGAGGCTGTGGCGACTGGGTGAAAATTGAAGTGATTCCCGATCAAAAATATCTGTTGCCTGACAACTTTGAAACATTGAAAGCTACGGAACAGTTGGTGAAGGATGGCTTTACGGTGCTGCCGTATATGTCGCCCGATTTGGTGGTGGCAAAATCCCTAGAGGCGGCTGGCGCTGCCGCTGTGATGCCTTTGGGGGCACCCATCGGCACCAACCGCGGCTTGAAGATGAAGGAGCTCATCAACATTATTATTGAAGAGTGTCATGTGCCCGTAATCGTCGATGCCGGAATCGGCAGACCAAGTCATGCGGCGGAGGCAATGGAAATGGGAGCATCTGCGGTACTGTTAAACACTGCTATTGCTACAGCCGATGACTCTGTAGCCATGGCTCTGGCGTTTCGCTTGGCGGTGGAGTCTGGGAGGATAGCCTACTTGGCGGGAATGGGTGGGGAAACCGGCTATGCGCGTGCCAGTTCACCTCTTACCGGCTTTCTGGATTAAGGTGGTGCGCTAATGAGTTTTGCGCAACACATGGAGAGTTATGACGAGCAGAAGTGTTGGCAGCTACTTGAATCAACAGACAGCAATAAGGTACGGATGCTCCTAACTAAAGCAAGTCTCTCCCCCGCAGATTTTCTGCTGCTCCTTTCCCCGGCAGCGGAAGCCGTTCTGGAGCCCATGGCCCAAAAAGCTAGGCAGTTGACGATTAAGCATTTCGGTCGAAATATTTTGCTCTACACACCGCTTTATCTGAGCAATTACTGTGTTAATCATTGTCTTTACTGTCAATTTCACGCCGGGAAGAAGATTGCTCGAGAGCAGTTGAGCCTGGACGAAGTAGAAGCCGAAGGCAAAAGCATTGCTGCCACAGGAATTAGACATTTACTCCTCTTAACCGGGGAGTCTTGTGCCCACGCTACCTCTGCCTATCTGTCAGACTGCCTCAGGAAACTGCATCCGTATTTTGCTTCTCTTGGTCTTGAGATTTATACGTTAAGCACGGCAGAGTATGCGCAGATGATTCAGGCAGGGGCAGAGAGCCTCACTCTTTACCAAGAAACCTATCGGCAGGAGAGCTATGCTCAACTTCATCTTTCCGGTCCTAAGCGTGACTATTTTAATCGTCTAAACGCAGCGGAAAGGGCTTGCCAGGCTGGGATGCGCCGGATTAACATCGGGGCTTTGTTTGGTCTTGCCCCGTGGCGGCAAGAAGCTTTTTGGGCCGGGATACATGCATATTATTTGCAAAAACAATATCCTGCTACGGAAATTGCCATCTCTCTTCCCCGGATTCGCTCGAGTCAAGAGGGCTTTACCGTTCCTTGCCCGGTAAGTGACAAAGAGCTGGTGCAGATTCTACTGGCCTTTCGTCTCTTCTTGCCCCAAGCCGGGATCACCATCTCCACCCGTGAACGGGCGGAGTTACGTGATAATCTTTTGCCTTTAGGCGTTACCACCATGTCGGTAGGCTCAAAAACTACGGTGGGCGGTTATTTTGCCGGAGAAAAAAAGGGCAGCCAGCAGTTTCCGGTTGCTGATGAGCGGTCAATTGGGGAAATAAAAGAAATGATTAGACGGCAGGGTTATCAGCCGGTGATGAAAGACTGGCCGAACATGGCTGTGGCGAAAAAAACAGAGGCTAAAAAATAGAGGCTAAAAACTTGATTTTACAAGGAAAATGTGTTACTATCTCTTTACGCGCCCGTAGCTCAGTCGGATAGAGTAACTGACTACGAATCAGGAGGTCGGAGGTTCGAATCCCCCCGGGCGCGCCATTTAAAAAAGATTGAACCACGAGAGCTCATTGTCCTCGTGGTTTTTTGCTCACTAAATGTAGATGTTCCCCGATTGAAATAGGACACAGGTTGTGATATCGTAAGTTATGAAACACAATGAAGTCAATCGGGAACAAGGTGTTTTCCTGGGGGAACGCCCTGCGGAGCATTGAGCATGTGACTTCCCCCGGGCTCGTGGGCGTTTTCTCCGTCCAGATGGTGCGTGAACTTGCTGTACAACCGTCCTTCGGGATCTCCCTCATTTCAATGAGGGGATGATGAGATGCTAAATAACATTTGGAGGTTTTTATGAAAGCTGAATTTACAGCAATTATCGAAAAGGCACCAGAAGGTGGATATTGGGCAATGTGTCCAGAGGTGCCTGGTGCTAATGGCCAGGGGGAAACTTTAGAGGAAGCAAAGAATAGCTTGCGTGAGGCTATTGAGTTAATTTTAGAGGATCGGAGAGCCGACTTTTTTCGTGGCCTTCCAGAAGAAGTTATCCAGGAAAAGGTAATAATTGAGTGAAGCGGCGTGATTTGGAGCGAAAACTGAGAATTGCTGGTTGTTATTTGAAACGAGAAGGGAAGTCACATTCACTTTGGATCAATCCAAGAAATGGAGTTATTGAAGCCGTCCCTCGTCATAATGAAATTAAGGAACCGTTAGCAAATAAGATTTTGAAGAGCCTAAACGCAGAGTAAGTCTGCCACTCTCCTTTACAATGAGGTACAGAGCGTAAAGAAGGAGAGGGCGGACTGCGAATCAGGAGGTCGGAGGCTCGAATCCCGCCGGACGCGCCACTAAAAACACAACAACTACGGGGCTTTATGGCCGTCATGGTTATTTCTTTTTGTACTCATATTTGCTCTTTTGGGGTGTTGGTGTCGTTACTTTTTTGTAAGATTTAACTGACACTCAAACTTATATTTTTGTTAATATGTAATCACATATTACAGATTGTCTTGAGCCATTTGTGATGTTCGGGGATATCGATGAATAGGCTTTTTTAAGGCAGCAGAAAAAACATTTTACCCCAACACAAGCCAATGTTTATGGGGATTATGAAGCTAGGTAGCAGCAGTTTTTATAAA
>JAGXTN010000137.1 GCA_018333455.1 Dethiobacter sp.
AAATTTTAGCCTCTACAAAAAAAGGCTAAAATTCGCTATGATTTTCCGACAAAAAGAAACAGCCATCTATCCTTTATCTATGTAGGATTATGGCTGTTTTTTTGTCTGTTTAACTGCAGAAGTCAGGGTATTGGGCTTCTGTTCATGGTGGATGATCATGCTCAACGCTTTTTCTTCATCCCTGGCCTCGACGGTATTGACCACATAGCCGGTATACTGTTTTTCCCCTTTCTTGCGAAAGGTCGCCTCTGGCTCGGAAGGGTTCTGCAGGCTGCTAGCCGAGAACTCATTATTTTCTTTGGGTAAAATACCCGTTTCGGTTTGTGTCGTCTGATCAGCCAACATTCGGATTAAGTTTAGGTAGGCTTGGCTGACTTGCAGACTTTCGGGGACGGCTTCATTAAGTTGAAGTGATTCGGTTAAAAGATGCTTTAGTTTACCGGCCACCTCTTCTTTTTTTAAGCGGTAAATATGGTCATTTTTATCATTGTTCAGGTAATGCCGGCATGATTCTGGAATAAGCGCCTCATCTACCTTTGCAAGCTGTTTAACCATGTTGGCATTTGTGGTATAAATCAATTCCAGTCGGCCCATTTTTTTACAGTTGGCGCTGATCATAAAAGAATCCTGGCGCGCCAGCGATGTGTCCATACCCGCTAATGTTGTCAGCACACCGGTTAAGGCGAGCACTTCTTCCTCCAAAAGATCGATGCCGTGCGTTGTGCTATATTCGTAAAGGCGACCTCTGAAGTTGCTGACGGTGTTGACACAGATCCGCTCTTTTTCAAAATCGGTAATACCCAAAGCATACTGAACACGATAATCGAAGCACAGCGTTCCGATCATCTCTTCATCGATCTATCCGTTGAGCTCTTTTAGGAACAGTAAGCCCACCATGATGTTTACTGGAGCGTTAGGACGGCTGTAGGTTTCACTGAACAACGCTGAAAAGCGCTCTTCGTTGATACTCTTAAAGATGTGCTTGTAGAAGTAAGGAGCCCAGGTTTTCTGCAACGCTTCTTGGACATACTTGGGAAATTGTAAGTAAGGGTCTGCGATACTTATTTGTCCTTGGTTTCGATTTTTCTTGAACATGTTTCTATTTCCTCCGTTTATGGTGAAAATGAGAATTTATTACATCTTCATTATACACCAAAAACGGCAATAATTCAAGCTATTATGAGCTTCGCCGCGTATTACAGGTTAAACTATCTTATTTCATGCACTCATTTGTTTTAAATGGCGATATTTGCGTAATTTTGAGACATGACCCATTTTTGCAAGGCGATATAATACCTTTTTGGGTTTAAATCATGTATAAACGCTAGAATAAAAGTGATCCATTATCAACGAAAACGCCAGGAAAAAAGTGAGCCACTTCTACTCAAAAACCCTGTATAATTCAGAAGGAATGACAACTGAATTACAGGGGGTGAAAGGGTGTCAATAGAAGTGGAATCTTACGAAAAAATTCGGCATTTATATGAACATGAAGGTATGTCACAGAGGGCGATTGCTAATAAACTCAACATCTCTCGTAATACTGTAAAAAAGTACTGCGAAGGCTCTCGGATACCGTGGGCTCGACAAGGTACAAGTGGCCGACAGCGGTATGTCATTACGGACGATATCCTGACGTTCATCAAGGAGTGCCTGATAAAAGATGACGAGGAGAATATAAAGAAACAAAAACATACAGCTCAACGAATCTACGACCTGCTTGTGGATGAGAAGAATTTTACTGGTGGTAAATCAACCATTCGTGAAATTGTCGCCACATTGAAGGATAAATCAGGCAAAGCGTTTGTACCGCTATCCTATGACCCAGGAGAAGCGATACAGATAGACTGGGGTGTTGCCACAGTTTATCTGGCCGGACAAGATCGGTTCAATTGGCTCTCGGTAACTGGAAGGATGTCTCAATTTTGCCGGACGCAGAGCCCTAGATGCTCCGCATCCATTGTTCCCTGCACCTGCGGGGGTGACGGTGAAGGAGGAGCGGTCAACGACGTCGAAAACTTCCCGCAACGATTTAAGGAGGTAAGGTTATGACTTGCTCGGCAATTCCGCTTTTCCCTTTTTCCGACCCGCAAAATTACCGCCCTACCCTGGATCTGGCACGTCGGGAGTTGGCCAGTGGTGATCCGAAAGAAAAAGCAGCCCGAAGCGGCTGTTACTTTGAGCCCACTCGGCCAGCTTTTTTTGTCACCATGCTCAACCATCCCTTTATAGTCTCTTATCCTGACGGAAAGGTAAAATACATGGACAGCAATCTAGAACCACATTTTGTTTGCCAGATCCTGATGCTCCATTATCTGTCTCGGGCAGACGGGACACCTCTTTTACACCGCTTCATTCCATACCGACAACTGGCTGGCGGTGGAAGTTATGACCGGGCCTTTCAAAAGCGAGCTGTGCAGCCGCTCGCAGAGATGTTCGGTGCCTGTCCAGAGAAAATGCTGCCGGCAGCCGCCGCACTGCTCGGCGGAATACCCTATTGTCAAGGGAATGTCACCGGAACGCTCCTTTATCTTTTCCCGCGCGTTCCCCTGCTTTACCTAGTCTGGCCAGGAGATGATGAGTTTGCGGCCCGCTCCAGCATTCTCTTCGATGCCACGGCCAATCACTACCTGCATACCGAGGACTTGGCTGTCTGCGAGTTTATCACGGATTTACTAGGCAACATTCACAGGTCTACGCAGTTACAATCCACCACTTAGGCAGTACGCGAGGTTGAACGTGAAGTTCCAACTAGTAATGGTGGACGCATAGACATTGTAATCTGAGCAATACAGAACCAGAAGTCAAGGGATATCGATAAGAACGACTTGTCTAGCTTAATTAGGCTGGCAGTCATGAATACCGTTTGAAGAGCCGAACGTCAGTAGGTTCGGGAAGTTTGTGGCAGAAAACTTTAGAGGAAGGCGATCATCTAACTGCTATTTACTGATGCTCAACTGAGCATCTTGGTGATACTTTTTAGCGTGAAATATTCACCTGGATCGATACTGATTTCAGTGATTTAAAAGATAAGAATATTTTTTGTCTGCATTCTGAGTAGTTGGTTTAACGGAATAGATTTTTTTTTAAGAATTCTTCTCATAATATTGAAGGGTTTTCTTTTTATTTGCAGAATTTACCATTGACTAGAAGTCATTGAGCAGTCTGATTTTAATATGAAATCGTGTACGGCATTGGACTATAATGTTTTTTTAGAAGTGGAACTACAAGTAAGTCGATATGTTGCATGTAGATACGATAAAAAACAGAAGAGGTGAAATTTTGATCCTGAAAGGTGTACTTGGAAAGCTTCAAGATTTTGACGTCCGGGGTAAAAGAGTGGAGTTGGTACGTATAACTTGGGATGAAGTAGGGAAAAAAATATTGCGCAAGACTACAAGCGAAGGACGAGAAATCGGCATTTCGTTAGACTCCCCGCTTCAACACGAAGACGTTTTGTATGCTGGAAAAGAGGAAATAATTGTCATTGAATTGCTATCCACAAAATCCTTAGTTATCAAACCGCAGTGTATGCGTGAAATGGCCTTGTTATGTTATCACTTAGGTAATCGGCATACAAGCGTTTTTTATCAAGATGGTCAAATTGTTATTCCATATGATAATATTTTGGAAGAATTGTTAGTTAAATTAGGTTTTGCTGTTAGTGTGGAGGAAAGGAGATTGAATAGTGCACTTCATACCAGCACCGGACATCACCATCACTGAAGAGAAACTACTAAGCCTCTGGCAAGTTTGTGACAGTTTCTTTCCGACTGGCGGATACACGCAATCATATGGTCTTGAAACATATATTCAGCTAAGCCTAGTGAAAGATGGAGAGTCGCTAACCGAGTTTTTGTCGAGTTACCTGATAGAAGCGACGGCTCGCTTAGATGGCTTAGTAGTACGGTTGGCTTACCGAGCTATTGTAAGTAGCAATATGGATATAATTGTCAAGCTGGATGAAATTTTAGAAGCTCAGAAGTTGGCGCGTGAACCTCGTGAAGCAAGTGTTAAAATAGGTCGGCAATTTCTAAATACGATTAAGAATTTGCTTACTACTCCTGAGCTGGAGTCTTATGCAAATCTGGTTAAAGAAGGAAAGGCTCAAGGGCACAAAGCTTTGGCCTTTGCTTTTCTGGGTCATGGATTCGACTGGGGTGAGGACCTAAGCGTTTTAGCTTTTATGTATAGTACTGCCAGCGGTATGGTAAATAGCGCGATCCGGGCGGTTCCTTTGGGACAAACCACAGGACAGAATGTTTTGCAGAACTTAAGGCTAAGAGGCATAGTGGCAAAAGCTGCTGCGATGAGCAAAGCGTTAACAATTGACGACATAGGCGCAGTTGCTCCTGGACTTGAAATTCGAGCTATGCAACATGAACAGTTATATTCACGGTTGTTTGCTTCCTAGGGTTGGATTTTGTTGGAATAATACGCAAGGGGGAAGTTACTAATGATTCGCATTGGCATAGGCGGTCCTGTTGGTTCAGGCAAAACAGCTTTAATTGAACATCTTTGTCGTAAAATGTATCCCGAATACAATATAGCTGCTATTACAAACGATGTTTATACAAAAGAAGATGCAAGGATTCTAACAGAAACCGGCGTTCTTCCTCCTGATAGAATCATGGGAGTGCAAACTGGTGGTTGCCCTCATACTGCGATTCGTGAGGATGCGTCCATGAACCTAGAAGCTGTTCACGAAATGAAACAGAGAATACCTGACCTAGAGATACTTTTTATCGAGAGCGGTGGCGATAATCTTTCTTCAACATTCAGTCCGGAACTTGTCGAAGTGTTTATTTTTGTGATAGATGTAGCTGAAGGTGAGAAAATTCCTCGTAAGGGTGGCCCAGCCATCTGCGGTTCAGACCTTTTGGTCATTAACAAGACAGATCTCGCCCCATACGTAAATGCTAGCCTAGAAGTTATGGAACATGATACTAAAAGGATGCGTGGGGACAGGCCTTATATCTTTACTAGTCTAGTTAAGGGTGAAGGGCTGGATGATGTGATAAGTTGGATCAAAAAACATGCTTTGTTTGAGGATTTAAAATGATGGCACAGAAGCCAAAACAAATAGGTAAGCAGGGTGTAGAAAGTTTTCGTGCCAATCAAGGACAGAACGGCGAGTTAAGCTTACGCTTTGAAGTTAAAGACGGCAAAACGATTATAGCGGACCGTTTTCACAAAAATACGTTGAAAATTTGCAAGCCCTTCTATTTAGAAAAAGGAACTGGGCGAGTACGCATCACACAGATCGGAATTGGCGGTGGCATTTTCAGGGGCGATAGTCTTTACCAGAGTTATGTGCTTGGTGCGGGTAGCAAGGTGTTAGTCACTGCCCAATCCAGTAACAAGGTGTATAAGACGCCTTTTGGCAAGTCCCTGCAAGTTGCCAATTTCCAACTGGCGAAAAACAGCGAATTAGAATACATAACCTACTCCACTATACCATTTGCCGAATCCGATTTCAAAAGTGAAATGACCATAGAATTAAGCTGCGGCAGTAAGGCTTTTCTCACGGAGATTGTAGCTCCTGGTCGGTGGACCAGAGGGGAGCTCTTCAAGTACGCTTCCTATCAGTCTATAGTCAAAGCGTATTGGGAAGGCCAACTAATTTTGTGGGATAACTGGCAAATTACACCACAGACAATGGATGTTAGCAAGCTTGGTTTTTATGAAGGCTATACACACCAAGGGAGTGTTTATATCTTCAGTGATAGTGACAGCGTCAACCAAGACTTGGTCACGAAAATTCATGAAAACCTTGCTGAGTATCCCGCGATTATTGCTGGTGTCACCACCATTACCAAAAGAAAAGGCCTTGTGGTACGCATGCTTGGCAATCGTGGCATGGATTTAGAGGAAGCCATTAACATTGTCTGGGATATAGGACGTCGTGAATTGTTAGGGTTGCCAAGGCCAAACATTCGGCAGTACTAGTATATTGTTGTTCTTTAGATCTCAACAAGTATATTGCACCGGCCTGTAGACCTCGTGTATAAAATCTGCGGAAAGGTTGGTGGCGCTTGGCTAATTCATGAAAATTAACTTGGGCTACGTGCTTGTCGAGTAGTTTTCGCAAGTGAAATTTGCAAATAAGGAGGAATGCAAAATGAATCTGTCTCCAAGAGAGATTGACAGGTTGTTAGCATGGACGGCCGCTCAGGTAGCTCTAGATCGCAAAAGAAGAGGTCTTAAATTGAATTATCCTGAAGCCATAGCGATTATTTCTGCCGCTATTTGGGAAGGTGCTCGCGAAGGTAAATCTGTTGCTCAGTTGATGCAGGATGGAACTAAGATTTTAAATAAGGAAGACGTAATGCCCGGGGTCTCTGAAATGATTCAAGAAGTACAGGTAGAATGCACATTCCCTGATGGCACGAAACTTGTAACTGTTCATACCCCAATTCAATAGTGACTCGCCCGAAAATAGTTATTGTGAAATAACTAAACGACTCAAGGAGGGTAATCGTATGATTCCAGGAGAATACGTTCTGGCCAATGATGATATTATCGCAAATGCTGGTCGCAAAACCGCGAAATTGATTGTATCAAACACAGGTGATCGCCCCATTCAGGTTGGCTCCCATTACCACTTTTTTGAAACCAACAGAGCCCTTGACTTTGACCGTGCTACAGCTTGGGGCATGCGTTTAAACATCCCTGCAGGCACGGCAGTCCGTTTTGAACCAGGTGAACAGAAGCAGGTTGAAGTTGTCGAAGTTGAGGGCAATAAGGTTGGTTATGGTTTGAACGACCTCACCCAAGGGAGTCTTAGCACTGAGGGGCGTCTAAAAGACGAAGCTTTAGCCCGTGCGAAAGCATGGGGCTTTAAGGGGGTTGAGTAGTCATGACATTGAGAATTCCGCGTGATGTTTATGCAAGTATGTATGGTCCCACCATTGGAGATAAAGTTCGCTTAGCGGACTCGGATCTCTTTATTGAAGTAGAGAAGGATTACTGCACCTATGGGGATGAAGCAAAGTTCGGTGGCGGTAAAACTCTGCGTAATGCTATGGGACAATCAGCTCGCGCAACCCGCGCTGAAGGAGCCCTAGATCTTGTGATCACCAATGTTTTGATTTTTGATTACTGGGGTATCGTAAAAGCTGATGTTGGCATCAGAGACGGTAAAATCGTCGGCATTGGCAAAGCTGGTAACCCGGACATTATGGCTGGCGTAGATCCTAATATGGTTGTTGGACCAACCACAGAAGCTCTTTCCGGTGAAGGCAGAATTCTGACCGCTGGCGGTATTGATGTGCATGTTCACTTCATCTGTCCGCAGTATATTGAACATGGATTAGACGGTGGCCTTACAACTTTGTTGGGTGGCGGTACTGGTCCTAACAGTGGCACTCTTGCAACTACATGCACGCCTGGTGAATGGAATATTATGCGCATGATGCAATCCATGGATAGCGCTCCCATGAACTTTGGGTTCTTCGCCAAAGGCAATGCCTCATTTGATGCTCCCCTAACAGAGCAGATAAAAGCTGGCGCTTGCGCTATGAAGTTGCATGAAGATTGGGGCACAACTCCGCAGGCTATTGACGCCTGCCTTACCGTCGCTGACAAAATGGATGTTCAGGTGCTGATTCACACTGACACACTGAATGAATCAGGCTATGTTGAAGACACTATCGCTTCTTTCAAAGGCCGTACAATTCATACTTTCCACACAGAGGGTGCTGGTGGTGGACACGCTCCAGATATCATGCGTGTAGCCGGTGAACCAAACTGCTTGCCTTCTTCTACTAACCCGACTCGCCCTTACACTGTTAATACCGTAGATGAGCACCTTGATATGCTGATGGTTTGCCATCACCTAGATAGCAAAATCCCCGAAGATGTTGCATTTGCTGGTTCTCGTATTCGTGCTGAAACCATCGCAGCTGAAGACGTTTTCCATGACTTGGGAGTAATAAGCATGATTGGGTCTGACTCCCAAGCCATGGGACGTGTGGGTGAAGTGTGGTGTCGTACCTTCCAGACCGCTGATAAGATGAAAAAACAGCGTGGCGCGCTTCCTGAAGAGACCGGTGATAATGATAATTTCCGTTGCAAGCGTTATGTTGCTAAAGTTACGATTAACCCAGCAATAGCTCACGGTATTTCTCAGTATGTCGGCTCTATAGAGGTTGGCAAAATTGCTGACCTAGTGTTATGGCGGCCGGCGTTTTTCGCTGTCAAGCCGGATCTTGTAATGAAGAATGGGATGATCGTTAGGGCACAAATGGGCGATCCTAATGCATCCATCCCTACTCCGCAACCTGTCTACTCTCGCCCGATGTATGGCGCATTTGGTGTGGCAGCAGTAAAGTCTGGTTTCATTTTTGTGTCACAGGCCGCTTATGAAGCTGGAATCGGTGAAAAGTACGGCTTGAGCAGAACGCTTTTGCCAGTTATTGGTTGCCGTAATATTGGCAAGAAAGACATGAAGCTAAACTCTGCTACTCCAAAAATTACTATTGACCCAGAGACATATGAAGTTCGCGTAGACGGCAAACTCATCACATGTGAACCTGCAAAGGAGCTTTGCATGACTCAGCGCTACTTTCTCTTTTAGGCTAGGATAATATTTTCTCATGCAGTATGGCTACGAAGAAGTAGCTTCCTCTATGAAGATTTAGCTGAGTAGCCGCATTGATGTCGCTTGCAAGAAAGAGAGTTTTTCGGTGGCGTTTCTTCAGATGAGCTTGAAAAGAGGGGAACCTGGGCTTGAGAGGTGTAAGGTTTTCCTCTTTCCTGTTGTTATCGCTTCAAAGCGGGAAACTACAATTTTCTGTGCTCCAGAAAGTGCTACTATTAAGCCTTGATGGGAGGGGAATCTAGTGTTTGGGAAGCTTGACGGAACCATGGAAGAAATGAGCAAAACAGTGGATAATGTTCCCGTTATTTCCTTCATTGACTCCTGTCTACGCGGCATTGCTGAAGTCTTTATCGCAAACAACCCAATTACCGGCTTTTTTGTATTAGTAGCTATGTTTGTTGCAGATCTTTGGCTTGGTGTTGCTTCGACAATTGGTGTTATTGTTGCTACTGCAACCGCTCATCTTTTGGGCTTTGACCGTAGCCAAATTCGCATCGGTTTGTTTGGCTTCAATGGCTTCCTGGTTGGTGCTGCCATACCTATTTTTATGGCAGGAACAGAAATGAATCAGTTGATTTATATAATAGTTTTTAGTGCCTTCAGTACAATAATTATGAAAGCTATGATGAAAATTATGGAACCATTTGGCCTAGGAGCTCTTACGCTTCCCTTTAATATCGCGACGCTGATCTTTCTCTTTGGGGCCTTGAATTACGGCCATGCTACAGTCGGACCACTGATTAACCCCTCGCTTCCTATTGCCGGGGCTACTGTGGAGACTGTGGCTTATGTAGACGGTGATTTTATCATCAATGCGGTATTTCGTGGGATAGGCCAGCTTGTTTTGGCCGACAGTATTTTAAGTGGCATCTTAGTTTTTTTTGGTTTGCTAGTCACATCACGTATTATGGCATTCTGGGCAGTTGTAGGTTCGTTGATTGGTATGATAACCGGCGTTGCCCTTGGAGTCAATCAAGGCACAATATATGCAGGTCTTTGGGGATACAATGCATATATCACGGCGATTGCTATCGGGGGAATTTTCTTTGTTCTGAACGGAAAAACCGCGCTTTATGCTGCTTTTGCCGCCATATGTTCTCAGTTGCTGGCTGGTGCTATAGGCGCCTTTATGGCTCCTTGGGGGATGCCAGTTCTGACTTTACCGTTCTGTTTTGCGGCGATCCTCTTTATCTCGGTTGGTCGAACCAGCAACTGGCTTATTCCGATAAAGTGTTCCTTAACTACACCAGAGAGACACATTGCGTGGCATAAGTGTGAACTCTCTGAAAATAGTTGCTAAAATATAGGGCGGTCTACAGCTTTGAGATCAGAAACGAAATAACCGTTCAAAAGGGAAAGGGGTAGTTTATATGATGCATTGGGGCGCAATTATTGTCCCACCAGGCTACACAGATGCTTCCATATTCAAAGCAGGAGGCAACCCTTACGGGACTTCTGTTACACAAGGGCAGGATGGAAAGCCGATTGAAGATGTAAAGGACGCGGTAGCTTATCAGGTCAAGCGCCTTGTTCAAGTGGTGGGCTGGATAAAAAAAGGTCGCGAATAAAGACAGGAAAAGTTATAGATGAAGGTGACATCATACTGCGAATCAATTTATCTCTCTTCCTTTTTCCTCCCCAAAGCCCTGCGGTGCTCCATGCTTCGTGGCGATTTTCATGTCTTTAGATTACCGTTATTTCATTCGCACCGATCCTGCGGAGAATATCAAGCAGGACAAGGAGAAATCCACGGAAAGGATCGATGTCGCGATGCCAGAATGACTCTCAATAAGAATTCAGGCAGATCCCAAAGGCTGGACCTGCCTGATTTGTAGAGTAGACACCCATGCCGCCTGCGGCACCAGCGGAAGGATGAAAACAGCCTCCTGTCGAATGTTCTTTTTGCGGCTGGCGACGAGGTCGTATTTACTTGGTACTTCGAGTCCGATGAGTAGACGG
>JAGXTN010000130.1 GCA_018333455.1 Dethiobacter sp.
CAGGCGTCAAAGTCCTGTGGCGAGGGTTCCGAAGACTGCAGGATATTACTGACATGTGGGAGCTTTTCCATTAGCTCAATACTTATGGGTAATGATAAGCCCGCAGGGAGAGGGCTAGGGTGAGGGCCAGCTGAGACGCATTTTCATCCCTCTGATGGCGCCCAGGCGGCATGGGGGTTTACCTTTATTGGCCCCTGATCACATTATAGCATAAAACTTTTTTTGTCGGAACATTCAGATATTTCGCAGTTCAGATATTTTCTCGCCCTTGTTATACCGCTTCGGCAAATTTACCACATTTTATAATTTATTCATTTTATAGATAGCGTAAATACTTAAAGGAATCATGGCCACACTAAAAACAATTATGCCTCGTAAAGCGAAAAACTGAACAACAAGCATAGCAAACCCGCTAAGCATCACAAAATTTCCGACAAAATATGCCAGTGCATCTTTATCTTTGACCTTCCGCTCATCATAGCCTGAAAGCAAAAAAAGCATCTTTTTAAAGCGGATCAAGTAGCCGAACAAAATAATGAGCAAGCCTGATGCCAGGAAAACAATGCGAGCAATAGGAGGCATTCCCGGTGGTTCTACCAAAACTGTAGCAGCCAGTTCTGCCAAAGGAGCCGGTTGCAAACTCACAACCCTTTGTGCAAATTCCTCCAGAAAAGCGTCAAAATCATCAGGTGCCAGCAGGACAAATCTCTCTGCTAACCGGAGCACCAGCACCCGCGAGCCTGTAGCCATTATCACCGCCTCGGCCCCATTGCGTAGCTGGAAATTACCAGTACGGTAATCAGCTATGGCAGCCCCGCCGGTACGAAGCGCTGGCGCCAAAGCGGCTATTTCTTGCCAATCCGCCAGATAAGCAGCCAAAATTTCCTGTCCGCTGATTTCAAGCCTGGCATACGGCGGCGTATTTACTTGCAGTAACCCGTCGCCAACCGCCACATTTGTCAACCGCGGCGCAATCACTATCAAATAAAAAATCAACACGGCGACAGCTGCCATAATCGTAACAGCAAGCGCCGCTGCGGCTCCGCTTCTCCCTCTTGTCTGCCACCAAACGAGCGGCACTGCGACTAACACCACTAGTAAAATGACGCTGCTTAACCACGCCGCTTCCTGCGGCATGGTTAGTGGATAAGTTGTAATATCAAGCACTCCCCTCTCCACTCTCTTTTCCGTTTTTACTTAGGAGCGTAGCCACCTGCCAACTGATATCCCCCCACCCTAATACTCTGAGCGCGGTGTCACGCGCAGGCGCCGGTATAATTTTTCCGCCTCCACCGCTAAAAGTGTTATAGGGGAAAGAAGCAAGACAAGCCCGAGCTCTTCGAGCGATAGCGGCTCGGTATTAAAGATATAATTAAAGAACGGCAGATAGACTGCTGCTAATTGCAAAATAAAAACCAGCGCCACAGCAGCAATGATCGCTTTATTGCTAAAAAGGCCCATCTGCCAGAGCGAAAAATAATCGGAGCGGACGGCCAAAGCCACACCCATCCTGTTTAAGACGAGGAAAGTGAAAACCATCGTCTGCCAAGCCATGCCACCATTACTAGCGTACGCTTGCAAAAAGAGCGCAGCACAGCCGACAAACAGACCAAAACGAGCAATATACAAGCCGCGACCGCTGGCGAAAACACCTTCCTGCGGATTGCGCGGCGGCTTATGCATCACATCCTTTTCCGCCGGTTCCCCGGCTAACGCCAAACCTGGCAGGCTGTCAGTCAACATATTCAGCCAAAGAATCTGGATTGGCAACATGGGCAGCGGCATGCCAAAAAGTGGAGCAAAAAAAATAGCTACAATGGTGCCGGCATTGGCCGTCATGCTGTATTTGATAAACTTCAGGATATTATTATAGATCCGTCGACCCTCCCGCACCGCCTTAACGATAGTGGCAAAATTGTCGTCTAGCAAGATGATGGCCGACGCTTCTTTAGTAACATCTGTACCGGTTATACCCATCGCAATCCCAATATCTGCCCGCTTAATGGCGGGAGCATCATTGACGCCATCGCCAGTCATGGCCACAAACTGATTTTTCTCCTGCAGTGCTTTGACTATTTTCAGCTTCTGTTCCGGCGCTACTCGAGCATAAACCCGAATTTGTTCAACTCTGTCGGCAAATTCAGCCATTGACATCTTCTCAAGCTCGCTGCCCGTAACCACGGCAGCAGATTCGTCACTCAAAATGCCGAGCCGCCTGGCAATAACCTCTGCCGTCAACGGATGGTCACCGGTAATCATCACAGGCACGATACCAGCCGTCCGACACATGGCAACAGCTTCTTTAGCCTCTTCCCGTGGCGGGTCCATAATGCCTACCAGACCAAGCAAAATCAGGTTGCTCTCCACCTCCGCCGGCTGTAGATTCTCCGGCTGTTCAGGCCAGTGCCGCATCCCCAGAGCCAACACGCGCAGACCGGAGGCGGCCATTTGAGAAGCCACCTGCAAAACCTCTGCTCTGTCAAAGGACTGCTGGCCATCAGCAGTCAGCATCATACCACACTTCTCCACCAGCATTTCCACAGCGCCTTTAGTGAAGGAAAGATACTGGCCGTCTGAAGCACGGTGAAAAGTCGTCATGGCCTTGCGCTCTGAGTCGAAAGGCAACTCTCCGCTGCGCGGATAGTGCTGCTCCAGCTCTTTTTTATGGAAGCCGTGTTTGCCGGCGAAGTTGTAGAGTGCGACTTCTGTTGGATCGCCAAAAATCTTCTCCCCAGAGCTGTTTTGAGCGTCATTGCTAAGCGCCATAGCCTGAAGCAGCAGCTTGCAATTTATTTCTTCCCCGTCAGACACAAGGGTGCCTCCACTATAGACAACTTCTACTTCCATCCGGTTGAGGGTCAAAGTGCCTGTCTTGTCGGAGCAGATAAATGTGACCGAGCCCAAAGTCTCCACAGCCGCCAGCTTGCGAACCAAAGCGTTTTGCCGAACCATCTTTTTTGCACCAAGCGCCAGTGTAATCGTAATCACGGCAGGCAATGCTTCCGGGATCGCGGCCACAGCCAATGAGATGCCCGTAAGGAACATCGTCACAACGTCCTCGCCACGCAGCACACCCATAGTAAAAACAATGCCGCTGATCAGCAGGATGACACCGGCCAGTTTTTTGGCAAACTGAGCTAACCGCTTTTGCAACGGCGTCTTGACTTCCTCCTCATCTTGAAGCATCGTAGCTATTTTACCGATTTCTGTTTCCATGCCGGTGGCCACTACCACGCCTATCCCACGGCCGCCGACAACAATCGTCCCGTTATAGGTCATGTTTTTCCTGTCACCAAGAGGCAAACTGCCTTCCAAAAGAATGGCATCAGTATTCTTCTCTACTGCAACCGATTCTCCGGTCAGTGCCGCTTCTTCAACCTGCAACTGCGCCGCCTCTAACAGGCGCAGATCAGCCGGCACCACTCTGCCGGCATCAAGCAGCACAATGTCGCCAGGCACCAGGAATGCGGCCCCTATTTGTGTCGTCTCGCCGCCTCTAATGACGGTAGCCGAGGGAGCCGCCATTTTCTTTAGAGCCGCCATGGCTTTTTCTGCCTTGTGTTCCTGAATAAAACCGATAACAGCATTTAGCACCACCACTGTCAAAATCACAATGGCATCTTTTGGTGAACCGGCCAAGCCGGCCATGACGGCGGCAGCAAGCAGCACGATGATTAAAAAGTCATTAAATTGGCCGAGAAACATCATCAAGGACGTTCTTCTCTTTTTCTCTGTTAATTCATTTGTTCCGTAGCGTGCCAGACGCTCCGCCGCTTCCGCGACAGTCAGGCCGTCGCGGCAGCTGGCCAAGGACTGCAATACCTCATCTGTAGAGAGTTTGTACCATTGCGACATAGCAAACCTCCTCTTTCAGCTTTTGTCAGGCTCCCAAACAAATCCCCACTCAGTCGCTACTTATTAGATGAGGCTGCCCAGCTTATCCCCTCTCCCTGCGGGAGAGGGCTAGGGTGAGGGCCGGATTAGAGTTAGAGTTAGGGAATTTTGAAGGGTCTGTACTTTATAACCGGGTGGTTGCAAAACTACATAGGAAATTCTAATATTATTTCCTATGCAATAAGAAAAATTCTCTATAAATAGGGTTTTTCCTGTTTTATGGTAAAGTTTCGTTGCAGCCAAGAAGTAAAAAAGCGCAGGCCTTGTGTTACGCCACAGGGCAGCCTTCAGTCCTAAGTCTTCTTCCAAGGGCCGGATAGCCGTTCGGCCTTTGATTTGTTTCCCTGCTGCGAAAAGTGAAATAATGCTTCCCACTCCCCTGTTACCAGATCGGTAACAGTCTGCAGCATTTCCTCAGTAAAGCGGGCGGCAACGCCGCAGGAAGAAGAAATAACTCTCGGCACAGGGATAAGCTTGATAGCTATCCCTTGTGAGAGCGCCAATTTCTCAAAGCGCAGCGCCTGTGAAACGGAGTGGAAGGTGACGACATAATAGTTATCCAGGTTCTTGCACCTCTCTGTCAGACAATCTGCAAAGCTGCCAATCATCTAGTCCTTGCAAGCAATTTTAACTTGAGACGATGAAAAAGTAAAGCAGAAGAGACCGTCGCAGTTGCGACGGTCTCTTCGCCAGTCTCTTCTTCTTTACCTGAGCTGCGGAGGATATGGCGGCCATTCCGGGCGGAAATCGGGACAGATGCCAAATACTTCGTCGCAATCCGGTGGTTCGGGGCAGAAACCGTAAGCCGGAATCATCAACTGAACAGTAGCCTTGAGCTTAATCAAAATATATTTGCCCACACAAGCAAGAATGGTAATTCTTCCATTAGTATTATTTGGGTCAACCGCACTGATAAAAGCATCCAGACACTCTAAGAAAGGCACGTAACACTGAACATGCAAACCCTCTTCGCCGGCACGCGGAATATTAAATAATTTGGTGACGGTTATTTCCTGAGTCAAATCTTTGAAGGCAGGTTCACAAGTTGTCGGAAAGAAGAGGCGTATTGTCACTTTGTAACGAAAATTCACACTAACTAACCCGGGTTTTACTACCTCACAACACGGTTCACCGCACAGCTCAACTTTATAGCAACTGACATCCTCCACCGGGCATTCAGGCTCAGGGTAATAAGTGAATTCATCTTCGTTAACCTGGATATTTTTGCACTCATAATAGACCTTATCAACCTTAATGCAGACTATTTCTGTCGGAGGCGGGCAGCCGAGGTAAGGATCGCAGGGGCCTGGCTGCACATCATTTACATGTCTTACACTCTGTTCATTTATCGTTGCACCAACAGTTTTCATTATCTTTCACCTCCTTTCCTTAGAATAAGTACTCTCTGGCGTGAGAAATCCTCTTCTGCCTTTCAACAACAATATATGTTTCCGACATAAGAATGTGAAAACTTCTGCCGGCTTTTTAAGGCATCACGGAAATATCTGCCTCATATACATAAATTAGCGAGGGGAGGAATGTTTGTGCATCAACAGCTTGAACTGCCCTATTTTTATTGTACAAAAAATCAGAACTATTTCTTACAGTTGAGCGAGCGGGAAATAATTCTTTACCGCCGCTCACAGCGGAACAACTGGTCGGAAAGAAAGATCATCTTTAGCAATTGCCTGTCTTTCCATGCAGCGCCAGACCGCGAAGGAGTACTGCATATCTTGGCGGCCGACAGCAATCATGACCTCTGCTATCTACTGGCAGATGAAAACTCTGTCCGTAAAGCGCCGTTTATTATCAGTAAGTCCCAAGCGCCTTTTTTATTTGCATTTTCTGCTACCGGTCACGCATATTTTTGCGGAAGCATAGCCGGCAGACTCATAGAAGCAGTTTTCTCCGCAGGGCATGGCTGGAGCGAAAGAAAAGTTGCCGCCGGTCTGGAAGCTTCATCTCCCGCAGGTCTGGCCATGGACCGTTACGGCGGAATCCATCTGCTTCTCCGACACATGGAAAAAAACACTTTGATTTATCAGTACCGCTCTCATGTCCAAAACTCCCGTACCGAACCGCTGCTTTTGGCGTCTGACATCGAACCGGAGACAATTTGCGTTCTTTCACTCGACACAAAACAGGCCGTCCACGTTGCCTGGTATGAGCCAAAAAACCAGAAAGTCAACTACCGCAAAAGAATTTCCGGCGGGTGGCCCCACGGTGGCTGGCAGCCGGAACAGAGTTTACAGATAAACTTCGCGCCTAAACTGCTGGCCTTTTTCGAACAAGAGCGAGCCTTGCAACTCTGGGGAGCAGGGGAATCCGGTCTCCCGCACGTTTACCGTCCAAAAGATGGTCACTGGCAGCAAGGAAAAGATGAGTTGGCGGACTGGCAGCCTGTGCGTTTTGGAACTTTAGGCTTGAGCAGTTTTAACTTAAGCGCCAGCCTGCCTCCGGAGAGCTGGTACTTTTCGGCAGAAACATTGGTCTACGGCAGCAATGCGGAAACGCTCGGCGACGACGAGCAAGATAACATGCTTCTCATTCATGCAAGGCGTCTAATGGAAGGGAAACAGCTACTTGAATCTCAGCTACATAAAAAAGAAGCTTCCCTCACACAGTTACGGCAAATGATGGAGCGCTCACAGGAAAGTTACCATAAACAGCGGCACGACTGGGATAACCATCTCAGTCAACTGGCAGGAACGGCACAAAGATTAACGGAAACGCTAAAAAATAGAGACATCGAACTAACGCTCCTTAAAAAACAGTACGAGCAGCTCCAAATCAGACTGACCAACGCGGAGACAGAAAAAAGGGAACGACAAGCCGAAACAATTTTCCTGCACAGCAAACTAGCCGACCACCATGCGCTGATCCAGGCGCTGCAAAGCAAAATAAGCGAGCAGGAAAACGAACCGGCTCGCGAGAGAAGTTTCTTTACAAAATTTTCCGAAATACTCCATAAAAGACCATCTGCCAAAGACTGAGTATTTTTTTCAGTCAAAATAACTGTCAGTTGCGGGAGGACAGGTTATCCGGCTGTGAGCGCCAATAGCCTGTCCTCTCCGTCTTTGACAGTTCACCCTTGCTCCTGATAAGATTGTGATGTTTCGCACTAACAAAGGAGGTCTGGTTTATGAAAAAATTCACCAAGCTGCTTCTTCCCCTGCTAATTCTCTCACTTCTCCACGGAACAGCTTTGGCCGCTATTCCTCGCTGGCCGGAGCCGGCATGGTTTGCGCTAAGGCAACAACAGCCGACGCCCCCTCCTGTGGCTCCCCCTCAGACAGCTACTACTTTAACAGCCGCCGAACAACATATTTTTGCAGCCATTAATGCGGAAAGGACAAGCCGTGGGCTTGCTCCTCTCGTACTCGACCCGGCCTTAGTGGAATTGGCTAGAAAAAAGAGCCAAGACATGGTGGACAACGGCTATGTAGGCCATCAGTCACCCGTTTATGGCTCACCGTTTGAAATGATGCGTGCCGCTGGCATACGCTACAACTTTGCCGGCGAAAACATCGCCCGGACCACAACGCCGGCTAACGCCGTACGACTCTTTATGAACAGCAATCCGCATCGTAATACGCTGCTAAACCACCGCTTCAGCCGCACAGGTATCGGCGTAGTACAAGTAGGGCGCCAAATCTTTGTCACACAAATGTTCATTGGCTTTATGCGCTAGATCCCAATCCCAATAACCGATAAAATTTTTAGGCAGGTCGTCATCCAGGCGACCTGCTTTTTTCATTGTGTAGACACCCATGCCGCCTGCGGCACCATCAGAAGGATGAAAATGCGCCTCAGCTAGCCCTCACCCTAGCCCTCTCCCGCAGGGCTTATCATTACCCATAAGTCGTGACTATCATTAGGTAGACCACTGCAATTAGTGCTGGACA
>JAGXTN010000037.1 GCA_018333455.1 Dethiobacter sp.
ACGATAAGCCGACGTTTCAATTACTTTACTCATGATTTGAGTCTATACTAATGATGAGCTTGTGTCCAGCACTAATTGCAGTGGTCTACCTAATGATAGTCACGACTTATGGGTAATGATAAGCCCTCCGGGAGAGGGCTAGTGTGAGGGAATCCGAATCCGCACTTCCGCCCGCAACTTTTTTTGCACGGTATAATTTTAACGACTGCTTGTCTCCAAATGTAAATTGTTTTACAAACGTGTTTAAAGTAGTATCTCTAAATATATGTTAAAGGAAATCTCCCTTCTAAGTCGAAGAAGTAAATATTTTAATGTAAGACAAAGGAAGGGCTGTCATAGTGCGTTTTTTTGAGATATTCCCCCAAAATTTCTTTTCTCTGTTTGCGTCGACAAACAGAGATATCTATATCGAAGCGCTCTTGATCCTTCACCGCCAGTACCGCAGTGAAACTCTCCTGAAAAAACAAGACTTGGTCTCTAGGCTGGTTGCCGGACTGGAGACTAGGATGCTCGATTTAAAAGAAGAAGACGACGATCTTTATGGGCCGGATGAAGATGTCAATCTTTCGGGGCGGGCCCATTTTCTGCTGCGCAAATTTGTGGACACGGGCTGGCTCCAACTTGAACCGGATCTCGCCTCCTTCGCAGAAAATTACGTGGTGCCGGGTTACGCCAGCAAGCTGCTGCACCTATTTTACGATATCCTTCACGGCAAACCTGTGGAATACAACGGTTTTGTCTACTCCACTTATTCAAACCTGCGCACGGCGGAGCAAGACAGAGACGAGCATATGTATGACGCGTTAAAGCAGGCGCACCGTGCCACGGAAGAACTCTGGAAAAGCCTGCGGGAACTGCTTGATAACATCCGCCTTTACCACCAGCGCCTGCACGAGCAGGACGAGGTAAAGGAACTACTGGCAGAGCACTTTGACCGCTTCCGCGTACTGGTATCCGACCGTGTCTACCATCCGCTCAAGACGTTTGACAGCGTGCCCCGTTTTAAACAACGCATTACCGCTATCCTGCGCTCATGGCTCCGTGATGCTGATACGCTAAACATCATTGCCACCGCCGCACTGCGCCGGGGCGAATTCTCCGATAAAGCCGAGGCACGCTCCCAGACCATCCGCATGATCGGGGAAATCATGGACACCTATGACCGTCTGGACGGCATCCTGATGCAAATTGACCGGAAAAACGCTGGCTATACCCGGGCTTCGGTAGAAAGGATGCAATACTACTTAAATACCGACCGTGATATCAAAGGGAAACTGGTGGAAGTGTTAAAGGCAATGCCACCCTTAAAAAGTGACTTGGCGCTACCTCCCGCCTTGGTCGGCCTGCCGTTATACAGTGCCGGCTACCTGGATGAGCAATCTTTATACACCGAGCCTAAACAGCGGGAACATCTGCCGGAGGCGGTGCTGGAAGCGGCCGCCTCCGCCGAGGATGTGGACGAAGAACTAACCGTCTTCAGGGAACGGCTGGCGCAGGTCTACTCGCACCGCAAAATTGTCAGCTTTATCCTAGCGCAATTAGCCGACAGACGGAGCATGGCAGCGGCAGAACTGGAACTGGCTTCTGCGGAGGAATTTGTTAAACTACTGCTTGCCACAGTGAAAAGCGATGAAAAGGACTTGCCTTACCGTATTGAGTTTAGAGAAGGCTATCTGTATGTAAACGGATTCCGGCTGCCGGAATTAGTCATCTCAAGAGAGGAGGGGAATGGTCGTGTGGGAACAGGAATGGGAAAAAATGACCGATAAAGACAGGGAACAATTTGCCCGCGTTGTCAATCTTCTTTTCCAAAAGACTTTTATTGTACGCGACGAGGTGGATGCTAAAAGCCACGGGATTTTAATCAACAAAGATTTTCGCTTCCTGGAACGCCACCAGACACTCTTTTCCGACTACTTCCGGGTGGCCGGCTGGGAAATTCAGCTGGACGGACACCGCGGCGTGGCCGCCCTCTACAACCGTTTTGGCTATAACCACCGCCGCCTTGATAAAGCCGCCACTTATCTCCTCTTTACCCTCAGGCTTATCTACGAAGAGCAACTTGAAAAGCTGGCTCTCCGCCGGGAAGCGTCTGCCACTGTTGGCGAACTGGTCGAGAAAATGTTCTACCTCGGTCTGCTTAATAAAAAACCGTCGGACAAAATGCTGCGCGAAAACCTAGGCACCCTGAAAAACCATAACATCATTGACAAACTGGACGGAAACTGGACAAACCCCCAAACACGCCTAATCATCTACCCATCCATTCTGTTGCTGGTCTCAAACGAGAAAATCAGTGAACTTTATGAATCTTTAGGACAAACATTGATGGGAGAGGAGGAGGAAGAAGACGATGAAACGGCTGGAGAAGATGCTCTTAATTAACTGGCACTACATTCGCCATCAGCTCCTGGAATTTAAGGATGTGAACTTTCTGACCGGCAAAAACGGTGCAGGCAAATCCACTATTATTGACGCCATCCAGTTGATGATGCTCGGCGACACCCAGGGTCACTTTTTCAATAAAGCGGCCAGTGAGCGGTCGACACGGACACTGAAAGGATATCTGCGCGGCGAAGTGGCCGAAGACGAAAACACAAACACAATTTACCTCCGCAGCGATAAAGACTTTACCAGCTACATTGTTATGGAGTACAGCGATACCGTCTGCAGCAGCCGTTTTTGCCTGGCCATAGTTTTTGACACCTATAAGGACGGCGAATCTAAGCACCGCTTCTTTTATCTTAAAGACGCCCTGCCGCCACACCATTTTTGCTTAGACAACGTCCCTATGAATATTCGCACTCTGCGCGCTTATCTAGGCAAGCATTATGAAGCGAAACGCTACCAGGTGTTAGATAGCAATATGGAATATCGCGACCTCTTGGCCGGTGTTTTAGGAGGACTCAACAACCGCTTTTTCCGCCTTTTTCGCAAGGCTGTCCCCTTTTCCCCAATTATGAACATTAAACAGTTCCTTACAGAATTTGTCTGTGACACAGAAAATGAAGTGGATATTACTCATATGCAGGAAAACATCCGTCAGTATAAACAACTGGAAGAAGAACTGGACTGGGTCGAAAAACGGGTGGGCGCACTGGCAAGCGTCAGTACCCAGTACCAAACCTATCGTGAAGAAGCCGACCGCCTCTACATCCAACAGTTCCTGCTTGACCGTGCCGCCGCAACTAAAAGCGAAGACGAATTGACAGCGCGCCGTCGGGAAATTAAACAACTCACAGAAAACATCCTTATCCTCACAGCAGAGATCACAGAAATGGAAGTTCAGTTAGCATCTTTAGAAGAAAAACGTGACCGTCTCCTGGAAGAGCGGGCGCGCTCCGACATTTATCAAAAAGAACAAGCGCTGACAGAGAAAAAACGCCTCTTGGAGCGGGATATCGCAAAAGCAAAAAATAGTGCGGAGCGGTTGACGTCCCTGTTAAACAGTCACTACCGCTGTTGGCAAGAAGTCACGCGTTACTGCGCTGCTCACCCCGGGCTGCAACTGCCTAGCACCATACCCGCCGAAACACTAAGCATCTTTAACAAAGGCAGCGGCGATTACAACCGCCTAAACCATGAACACCTCAGCTTGGCTAAAATGCGGATGGACGACTATCTGGCCGATTTGCAAAAAACCGCCTACACTCTAGAAATCGAACAAAAGCAGGCCAAAACGCAAGAAGAACGCTTAAACAAAGAGATTGAGGGGCTCAAGCGCGGCATCAAACCTTACGAATCAAACCTGCTAGACCTTAAAGATGCCATTGACCGAGAAAACCCCGGCGCCAACCCGCAGATTTTTGCCGAGCTCTTGGAAATTAAAGACGATAAATGGCAAAAAGCTATCGAAGGCTATCTCCACACACAAAAGTTTTACCTTTTGGCGGAACCGCAGATGTTTGCCGCCGCGTTGCAGACATACGACCGACTCAAGTTTAAACGGCACTTTTATGACCTGGGCCTAGTAGATATGGAAAAGATTCTGGCACTTAAACCCTCCGCCCTCCCCGGTAGTCTGGCAGAAGAAGTAGAAACAGACAATCCGCTGGCCCGCGCGTACGCAGACTACCTGCTGGGCCGTGTCATGAAATGCGAAACGCTTGAAAATCTGCGCCGCCACCATACCGCTATCACCCCCGACGGCATGCTTTACCATAACTACGTAGCCCGTCAACTTAACCCCAAGCGCTACGAGAACCCCTATATCGGTCGCAAAGCATTAGACCGTCAAATCCAACAAAAAGAAGAACAACGGCGTACTATCAACGAACGTTTGGAGTATCTCGCCCCTCTCGTCCATGAACTTTCACGCATGAGCCGTACACCTACTCTTTCCCAGAACGATATCGATACGATTCTCTCACTTAAAAAAGAAGCGGAAGCCCTGCCGGCTCTGGAAGCCGAGTTGCGTGAAGCCGCGGATGAATTAGGGAAACTCGACCTCTCCTATCTAACTCGCCTCGCCGAAGAAATTGGTCATTACGAAAAGAAAATCTCTCTGGCAAAAGGACGCCTGAATAATCACCGTGTAAAAACGGGCGAATCGTCCGCCCTGAAAACAAGCAAAGAAGAGTCGCTGCCCGTCATAGAAGCCGAGCTATTAAGACGCTCCGAGTATCTCTCCACACTCTATGAAGGCAGCTGGCGCGAGCAAGCCGGCGAACCCCGTTTCCAGGCGGAACTCAAAACCAGGGGCAGTGCCGCAAACATTATTAACGAGTTCACACCTGTGGTGAAACGCACCGATACTCTCAGGCAGAAAAGATGGGATACACTCGTAGATCTGCGCACTTATTACAACCGTGATTTTAAAGGTTCCTTCAGCCCCACAGCGCCGGAAAATGTCGCTTACGACAGCGAGTTGGAACGCCTGCGCGACACATTACTCCTAGAATACCGGGAGAAAATCAAAAACGCTAAAGAACGGGCTCAGGAACAATTCCGTGAAGATTTTATCAGCAAACTGCGCGCCAATATTGAAAAAGCGGAAGAACAGATCGGCGACCTCAACCGCGCCATCAAGGACAACTTCTTTGGCCGCGACCGCTACCGTTTCACCGTCACACCCAACCCTGCCTGCCGGCGCTTTTACGACATGATCACCGACGATATGCTCATCGAAGGTTTTAACCTGTTCTCAGCCTCCTTCCTTGAGAAGCACGGCGACACGGTGGATGAACTGTTCCGCCAGATTGTAGACGTGGGCGAAGGGTCGCTGACCGCCGACCAACGCCAGCGCCTCTCTGAAAACCTAGAACGGTTCACCGACTACCGCACCTACTTGGACTTTGACATGGTGAACATCGACGATGAAGGCCGGGAATCCCGCCTTTCCCGCGTCCTCAGCAAAAAATCCGGCGGGGAAACGCAAACGCCGTTTTACATCGCCGTCCTCGCATCATTTTTGCAGCTTTACCGTGTCCGCCAAGGTGATGAGAATACTCTGCGCCTAATTGTCTTTGATGAAGCATACAGCAAAATGGATCACCAACGCATTCAGGAGAGCATCCGCCTGATCCGTGACCTTGGCCTACAAGTGATCCTCTCCGCACCCACAGAAAAAATCGGCGACATCGCCCCGCTGATGGATCGCAACCTTTGCGTCATACGCGTCAAGCGGGAAACTGTGATAAAAGCCTTCGACCCGCAGGAAATCCTGGAAATGGGGGCCTAAGATGGACTACTGTTCCTTTCTCCTCAACACCCTCCTCGATAAATACGAAACCAGTGCCCACTTCTTCGAAACATCCCGCGTGAACCGTCGGGTCGCCTTTCCGTTTAACCGTTCCACCATCCCCGTCTACTTTGCCGGCGACCAACCTCAGGACAAGCACGCCATTCACCAGGCTGTGCTGGAACTCCAAACAGCCGGCATCCTTCAAGCAGAATGGCAGCGCGGCGAAAAAGGCAACCTCCTCAAAAGGACTACCCTAAACCTGCAACATATCGCTGCGGCCTACCGTATGGCAGGCCGCACCCCCAAAGCGGATCAACTGGCAGAGCAACTATTCCTCTTAAGCAGCACCGCCTCCAAAATCCAAACACCCTGGATCCTGGAAACACTAGCATCAGCCCAGAATAGCATCCGGGTAAGCCGCACCATCCCTGCACCCTTTCCAAACACGACCGAACAACTGGAACTTTTCCTTAAAGTCCTGTCAGGCCTTGACGACAAAAAAGAGGGCGAACTCTCCGAAAGAATTTTCAGTATCTACTATCTGGGTCACAGTAAACTCTTTACCGGGAAAACCCGTTCCGCCCTCATCACTCTTGCACGCCGCCGCTTTTCCGATCCGGATCTCTCCGATGAAGACATCCTGGCTGAACTGGGCATTGTGAAAACGTCAACCGAGCTGCTTATCGCAGGCCCGCTAACAATCACCATCGATGGAATAGCAACAGACCTCACGCCGCTCACCTTCGGCGCCGTGATTGATACCAGTCAGATTAGCCGTATCTGTTTCGCCAACCTCCATGTCGATACAATTCTCTTAATAGAGAACAAAACCAACTTTCACGAACTTGTACGCAAAGGCTTGTCCAAACACATCATCCTCATCTATCTGGGCGGTTTCCCGGGCCCCGGCAAACGTCAGTTACTAGCAGCCCTTAACCAACAAACGCGCGCAACAACACAGATTTACCACTGGGGCGATATAGACTGGGGCGGATTCCGTATCCACCGCATCCTCAAAGAAACCGCCTTTCCCAACATCCGGCCGCTCTTTATGGACGAGGCAACCCTGTTATCGTACCGCCATATGACCGACACACTCCACCCATCCTACGCCAAAAGACTGGAAAAACTCAGCCAAGATACTCGCTACAACGAATTTCACCCTGTCATTCAAACCATGCTTGCGTACAATCTGCGCCTAGAGCAGGAAGCGCTCCTGGCAGACGAGCAAGCGATTTTCCTAATACGCTCCTTGTTCCAATGCTGATATACGGGACCTGCTGCGTGTATAACAAATTTCGCCCAAAGGTTGAACCCCGGCGCGATATTCAATTAATAGCAGGACTTCCAGTAAGTCAAACTAATTGATTTGAAAGTAAACTCAATCAACTTTGCCAGAGTCCCACCCTTTACAAACATCTACCCACCGATTGTAATTTGAATATTTTTCTAACTCCATTAACGTTAACTCAATCCCACTGTTGGAACTCCCAGCTGCAGGAAACACTGTTTTGAAGCGTTTCAAAGAATCGTCTAAATATACAGATACACTTTCATTCACTGCAAATGGGCATATCCCACCGACACTGTGTCCAACTAAACTAGTTGTATCCTCTGAATTCAGCATTTTTGGTTTATCACCAAAACACTCCCTGTATTTCCTATTATCAATTTTCGCATCTCCTGCAACAACAATGAGCATCACTTGGTTCCCAATATGAAAAGACAATGTCTTAGCTATTCGCTGTGGCTCACAATTTAATGCAAGTGCTGCAAGCTCCACCGTTGCCGTAGATTTTTCTACTTCTATAATTCGATCTTGAATTCCCTGCCTCTCAAAGAATTCTTTGACTTTTTCAATGGACATATTTAAGCACTCCAATTATTTTACTTTACAATATGCTGATACAAGAAAGACCATCTCTCTCATTGACCGTATTTAAGCCCCTCTTTTTCATAGTGTCGCCTCTCACGAATTCTGACGGCCGAGTTCTCACCACCGCTGGCGTTGCTACTTGAACGACAACCCGAAAGCAAAGTGAGAATCACCTTATCATCATCGTTTTTTTATTTCCTTTCATTTGTTTGAATGCCTGCTCCAATTCTGCCTTAAAAAAGTAATCGACGAATACGGTCTGAAGCCATCATCCTCGTCTGCTTACAATCAATTTTGCATTTACTTCTGCACTTCCGCTGCAACTTTTTTTGCGTAAGCGATTGCATAACTTAGATCAGATTCATTGGGATGCCCAGATCCGACGAACAGAAAGCTGCCCCGGCAGAGAAATTCATCAGCGACGACATCAATTTGTTTGCTTTCCAGCAGTTCCCTGACCATATTCTGTTTCTTTCTTTTGCTGGCACAAGATGTAATCAGAGCCACTTTCTTCACCATGCTACCCTCAATGTTGCTGATATAGCCAAGCATCGCAGGATCACTTTTCCCTGCGTAGATTCCGCCAACAATGAACAGCAAATCTAGCTCTTTCATTACAGGACCAGTTTTGATATCCTCTGCTTGCACATGAAGTTCCTGTGCAACAGCTCTGGCAATTTTTTCTGAATGTCCTGTCTTAGTATAATAAATTACTCCGCATTTCATTTCCTGTATCCCTCCACAAACAGAATGGTGTAGCCAAGCGTCCATTAACATACATTACTCAACTTTCCCAGCCTAAAAGTGAGTACAAACCTTTAAAAATCGAGAAGTTACGCGCACAATAACAACTTCTGCTTTAATGGCAGCGGTATCGTATTCAAAAATGCAGTCATTATTTGATTCG
>JAGXTN010000135.1 GCA_018333455.1 Dethiobacter sp.
CAGGCGTCAAAGTCCTGTGGCGAGGGTTCCGAAGACTGCAGGATATTACTGACATGTGGGAGCTTTTCCATTAGCTCAATACTTATGGGTAATGATAAGCCCGCAGGGAGAGGGCTAGGGTGAGGGCTCGCTGAGGCGCATTTTCATCCTTCTGATGGTGCCGCAGGTGGCATGGGTGTCTACACAATAAAAAAAGCCGCACGGCAACTGTCTGCCGTCGGCAAATTTTTTTTAGGCAAGTCAGATAAAGAAGCGGCTCATTAGACCGGCTAGTACCATTGTGATACCTGTTAGTTGGTATGTTTTGATGGTATTAACATTGGCTTGAATAAAACGAGGAATGTCTTCTTTGTGCCTGGTGGCGTTATCTACAGCGCTTCTCACTAGCGGAATACTTAGATAAGGAACTAACCAAAATGGATTCCCGGTTACAGCAAACAATGCCGCTACAGAGAGATAAGCGGCAGTAAAGAGTCCCTTGTAAACCGCAATCCCTTTCTCTTTCCCAAGGCGAACTACCCAGTTTCGTTTGTTCCCTTGCAAATCAGCTTCATAGTCTGGATATTGGTTAATAAAAAGAACATTGGCAATCAAAAAACCTATTGGCAGAGATACTAAAAACACTTCCCAAGAAAGAAAGTTAGTTTGCACCACAAATGCGCCGCTGACAATTAACGGGCCAAAGGTCAGGCCAACAACCAGCTCACCTAGACCTCGATAAGCCAGTTTAAATGGGGGCAAACTGTAGGCTGCGGCAAAAAAGAGACCACTGCAGCCAATCCAGAGAATGGCAGGTTCACGAATAATAGCTATATATATACCAATGGCACTACCGGCTGCTAGTGTGAAGACGGTAATCCAAGCAGCCTGAAGAATTGTCAGGTTGCCATCTACGATGGCACGCTTCCCGCCACTAAATGGTGTGCGTTTATCAGGTGCCACCATTAGGTCCACGCCACTTTGATAATCCACAAGATCATTAGCCGCGTTCTTGCCAATCTCAATAAAAAAAACACCGATCATGCTGACTGCAAACCAGAACCAGCTAAAAGTTCCGGTCAAACCATAAGCTAGCGAACCTCCCACCGCCATGGGAACAAGGGATGCGATCCAAATTTTTGGATCTGCCACTTGCCAGAATCCACGCCATAGTTTTTGCATTTTTCACTCCCCCGCTAGATATTCTTTGCTTTCTCTTCAAGACGGTTAAGTAAAACATTTTTACTGTCGCCATCTTCTGGGTAAGTCACACTTATCGCTTTAAATTCAGTGCATACAGCATCGTCATCTAAATAATCCCGGGAAACGAGCGACTGTTTCAGCCTGTCAACTACAATTTCAAGGCCTTCCTTATTCGTCATAGGCATAAAAACGAGAAAGCTGGCCTCACTGTGACGGAATACCGTGTCTGTATCTCGCAGTGTCTCCTGTAGTATAAGCAGCGAGCGGTCAGCCTGGGTTCCGGTAGCGAATGAGAGCAACGTCAAAGAAAAAGGCTGCTTGCCGCGGTAGGCTCGTTTCAGCTCAAGATCAAGCAGTTCCTGAAAACTGAAGGAAACATACTCGGTTAAGGGAAGATTTATCATCATTTGCTTTACCTCACCTACTCTCCGTTTGTTATCTTCGACTTTTTAGAAGTATTTCCTGCCTGCCCAAAATATCAAATAGAGGATTTTTTTGGAAAGTTTAGGATAGATTATGAGGATTTTCAACGCAAAACAACAGGCCTTACGGCCTGTTGGGTTTAATTCCTATTGGTTCAATTTTAGTTTGGAAATTGCTGCTGTTCATAGTGCGCGGGGGCGGCAGTCATCCAAGCGGCAGTCGTAGTGTCATGTCTTTCCATGACTCTTTTGTACATCAGTTCATAATATTCTCGAATCATTCTGGCCGAAGAAAACTTGTAATGCGACATATCTATACTGGCGCGCATCATATCGTGCCATCGCTCGGGATTATCGTAGTAGGTGGGAATAACTTCATTAAATAAAACTTTATATAATGTATTGAGATCATGCAGGTTTTGCTGTTGCGGATCAGCTGCGCTATGGTGAACATCTAGCAGCCAGCCAGACACACCATGCTGCGGACCTTCACCCACCCAGCCGTCTACAATACTTAAATTAATTACGCCGTTCATGGCCGCCTTCATTCCTGATGTGCCCGAGGCCTCTAGGGGCCGGACAGGATTATTTAGCCAAACATCACAGCCGCGCACCATCAGGCGGGCAATTTCCATGTTGTAATTTTCCAAGAAGACGACAGCATCTTTGTATTTTCTGTTCATCATCACCAAATCGCGGATGATTCGCTTTCCCTCATCATCGCGAGGATGGGCTTTCCCGGAGAAAATTAACTGCATCCTGCCTTCACGCAAAAGGGGGTCAACTACTTCCGAGTTGCGGAAAATAAGGTCAGAACGCTTGTAAGCAGTCGTCCTGCGCGCAAAGCCTACAATCAGTGCCTCCGGATTTAGTACTGCCTTACTCTGTTTGTAAGCGAAGTGCACCAGTTCCATTTTTGCCTTCATGTGCGCTTTGCGTAAGTCTTGTCCTGACTCAAACTCGCGACGGATGTCTGCAGATTGCCACGTGGGAACATGTACGCCATTAGTTATGGAAATAATCGGGCCGGTATTTACCACATGCCGCCACATTGAGCGGGCTGTATGTCCATGCAAATTTGAAACTGCATTAGCTACTGTACAGAGACGCAAAGCTGCCTCGGTCATGTTAAACGGATCACCGCCCAATTTGACCATCTGTTGATAATCCAGCCCATTGTATGCACCCATCTGTTGCAGTTCATTATGAGCATGCTTTTCGTTGCCGGCTTCCACAGGAGTATGTGTAGTAAAAACAATCGCAGCGCGAACTGCCTGCCAAGCATCAGCAAAAGAAGCACCTTGCGCCATTTTCTCGCGAATCAGTTCCACGCCGGCCAGGACAGCATGTCCTTCATTAAAATGGTAGACATCCACATCAATATTCAGTGCTCGCAGCAAACGAATACCGCCTATACCCAAGATAATTTCCTGGGCAATGCGTTCGTGGGTGCCTCCCCCATAAAGTTTGTTTGTAATCCAACCATGTTCGCTGCCGGGAAAATTTGTGTCCAGCAGATAGAGCGACACATTATGATACTGATCCACCAAGCGAACTTTACAAATGACCTCTTTCCCTTCCACTTGAACATTAACGGTAATTCCTGTGTCTTTTACGAAATCGTAATCATAATTGGGGTAAATATCATAGGGCCAGCCATCCTCGCCGATAAATTGTTCAGTGTAGTCATGGCGCCATAAAATACCAATGCCAACCATGGGCAGGCTCAAGTCTTTGGCCGCCTTTAGGTAATCTCCCGCCAGCACTCCTAGACCTCCGGCATAAATCGGCAGACGTGAATTCAACCCATACTCCATACAAAAGTAAGCAACTCTTGGTAGTCCCATTTTATGCTGCATCCTCCACCGGTAATTACCGGCGACCACCTTCCTTTTAATTAAACTTTTAAGTTATGACTAATTAGCTTCCTGTCATATCTTGCAGAAAAAAGCGGCAAAATATACTCTTGAGCAGGAACTGAGGAATTATATTCGAATATAAAGGCTAGATGGACACTTAAAACAAGGAGGTTTTAGCATGACTGAATTAGCGCTTATTTTGGCGGTTATTTTCTTTATCTTGGGGCTTGCAGGTATAGTATTGCCGGTATTGCCTGGGATCATTTTGATTTATGTCGGCATGCTTATTTACGGCTTTATGACACAATTTGCCACACTGGACGCCAACTTTTTTCTCCTGCAGGGATTAGTGGTCCTGTTAGCTTCCGGCTTAGACTTTGTCGCTACCGCCGTGGGTACCAAACGTTTCGGTGGAAGCAAAAATGCTGTCTGGGGTTCCGTTATCGGGATATTGATTGGCTTACTGCTTTTTGGTCCTTTCGGCATTATCCTCGGCTCCTTCCTAGGAGCAGTTATTGCAGAAATTTTGCAGGGCAAAAATATGAACATTGCTATTCGCTCCGGCTTTGGCACATTGATTGGGATTGTTGGGGCCACAGCGCTTAAAATTATTATCGGAGTTTTGATGATTATCGCCTTTTTCCTCTCCAGAGCCTCTTAACCGTACTCCCCTCTATTTACAATTAAGCCGTTTGCCAAATAATGAAACTAGCAACATTCCGCCCACAAATCCGGCAATGTGAGCCCACCAGGCAATTGAAACGTCGACTCCAATGCTGGCAACACCCTGAAAAAGCTGTAAAAGAAACCAAAAACCGAGAAAAACGACAGCCGGTAACTCTGCCACTGTAAAAACTATAAAAACAGGGATCAGGGCTAATACGCGGGCGCGGGGACAACTAACCAGATAAGCGCCCAGTATACCGGCGACAGCTCCGCTGGCACCGATAATCGGAATATTACTGCCTGGATCAAAGGCTACCTGTGCCAGCCCGGAAATAACTCCCATTAAAAGGTAAAAGAGTAAGTATTTGAAGTGGCCTAGTCGATCCTCTATATTATCACCAAACACCCAGAGATAAAGCATATTGCTGCCTATATGCAGCCAGCCACCGTGCATAAACTGATACGCAATAAGCGGCGTTAAAGCTACAGCCAGATTCTCTGCAAAAAGTCCGGTAATCAATTCCTTGGGAATCAGCCCATTGGCAAAGATAAAACTATGCAATTCTGGCTCAGTAAGCGTTAGCTGTCTAAAAAAAACCAGGATATTAATAATAATCAGGGACAGATTGACAAAAGGAAACCGTCCGGTTGTAGGTGAATCCTTAATAGGGATCAATCAATTCCCTCCTCTCTCAACCATGCCATGCTTTGTTTACCATCTTATCATATTAATTTGGAAACTTAAAATTGTGCGTATTTTTGTGTGAAGGTGTTTTTTTCCAGTAATTAAAGAAAAATCATGATTGTCTTTGTCCATGAGTATCATGCTTTTTCTTTGTTTTTTTATAGCATAGGAAATTATATCGTTCAGGGAAGCTACGATCCTATGCGTTGGGGTTTGTAAGGGGCGTGCCCCTTACTCTTGCGGGGTGCTCAGAGCCCGCAGGCTCGCCGAAGGGGCGGCAG
>JAGXTN010000044.1 GCA_018333455.1 Dethiobacter sp.
ATGACCCTGACATGAAGGAAGGACTGCGGGAAGTTATGTGCTTCCTCTATCGTTATTGGTGCAATTGCTATTACGGCGATAAATCTAAAACGGAAAGTGAACTGGAAATATTCAATGCGAATTTTATTGAGCCATTAAAGCAAAAAGAATTAATGAATACAATTGGAGCCGATAAATTCTATGAGAAATGGCTGTCAAATTTTGATGAACGGGGCAATATCCGGAGTCAAAACAATGACAGTAAATATAAATACAAGGGCTACAACTACTCGAACACTACACTGATTAAGGTATTGAAAATAAGTCTGGAAGAGCAAATACATTTGTCAACTATCATTTCCAAAGAAGAGAAGAAGCACCGCTATGAGATTCGTCAAGCCGCTAAAAAAGGAGAGCTAGGGCCTTCCAAGAGAGAACAACAAAAACAAGCCAGCATAAAAAAAGTCCAAGCGGCAATATTTGAATATCCCTATTATTCGCAGCAAAAAATCACTGATATTACTGGGATAAGCCAGTCTCAAGTTTCCAAAATTTTAAAAGTGTTAAATAATGGTAAAAATTATTCCTGAATTCTTTCTTTAAATTAGGGGGGGTTCCTAAGCTAGTGCCAAAGGATATCCCCCTTACTGCTGTAAAAATTCGAGGTTCTTATATCAGTATGCTAAAATCCTTAAATGCCGATAGAGCAGACAGTGCAATACGTTTTTCATACTAACAGTTTCTTTTTGGTGATAGGAGTCTTGAGAGAGGAATGATAATGCAGTAAAATGGCAGAAAGAGGTCTTGTTAATCTGCTATTCGAGCAGATTCCAAATAAGGAGGATGGATTAAATGGATGTCTCAATTGGGACAGCTACAGGTTTGATTGGTCTTACGGCTTTTACTGTCAGTTTGATTTGGCTTGGGCTTAATAGTGTAAAAAATATTCCCATTGAAATTCCTGCTAGATTATTGTTTTTTTCTCTTATCATTTGCATTGTCGGCTACCTTCTTACACCTACTGGTACGGCAAACCTACGGTTAATTGGTAGCTACATTTTCAAATAAACATTTGATTATGCTAGATATGTTTTACATCTATGCTTCCGGTGTGCCGGGAGCGCGGACTCGTATAATATGGTTGATGAAAGGTCTGACAAAGAAATAGGCTGGCGAAGAGGAAAAAAGCGCAGGGAGAGTTACAGTTGTTCTAGGAACCTCGACATCAGCAATATTTAAGAAAAAGCCAACATATAAAATCAGAAAAACAATCTGGGGGAGAAGTGTGCGCGTATAAACCTCGTACCAAGAACGTGAAAGCGACAAACGTACATAAAAAACGTGGAACATAACCAAGACCAACACAGCAAAAACTGGCATGGCATAAGCCGACACGGCCATAGCCAATGGTATCGGCCACATAACTATTAGATTATTCACTATAATTATGATTCCTACCAAAACAAAAACGACTTTGCCACCCTTAAATGATAGCCAATGCAATTCGATAAAAGATATACTATGGTAAATAATCATACAAATTACTTGCCCGAACAAAATAGTCGCCAAAAAAAGGGGATATGATATTGCTAAATGTGGCGGTCCCCATAATGTAAAATATAAAATACTCAAAATAGCACTCGGAACAAGAATAGAGGCAACTTCCCGCCAGAGCGGAACTTGCTCATTGCGAATGAGAGCAAACAAGATAATCATCCTCCCCAAGTACATATGTGAGATAAGTTCTAAATTTTCAGTCCAATGGTGAAGTTTAGACTGAGACTTTTTTATCGCTTAAATCATAAAAGAATCTATGGTCAGTAATATCCGCCAATCCTTAATTAGGCAGTTGTCAGCCTTCAGTCCTTTTCTTTCGAGTAACCAACAATGCTCTTACAAAACCAACAGCGAAGAACGCTGTTATCATAAGAATGCTATAAACCATGAAATACACTGGTTCTTGTAATTGTTGTGTCAATAAAGCCCTATAAATATATACTAAAAAATTCGGTCTTTGTGGCGGCATATTAGGTACATCCAAGGCAACCAATATCGTAATCATCACTTCAACTGCTATCACAACAGCGAAACCGCCCCACCAAGGAAGCTCGCCTACTGGGAGAAAAACGTGCTTAGCTTTAGTTCTTCCTAAATTGTCCTGTGGAGATGACCCGGTTTTTGCGACCCATATTCCGGCTTTTTGTCCAAGAAATTCTGGGATAGCGACCAGTAGAAAAGCGAGCAACAGAAGTACCCCTACAAAGAGAAGCACCTGACCTATTATATCCATAATAAAGCAGCACTCTCCCAATCAAAATTAACAATTTCACAGGCTATCTACTTTAAGCCAAGGTATCCTGCACCATTTCTTTAGAGGAACAATTAGGAGCGAAGCCCAAAAAACTGACCAAACCTTTGAGTGCATTCACTGCTGAGAATATCACCAAAAAGACCGTCATCGACTACACAATATGCAATTACCTTGTACCCAGTCATAGCTTGCGCCTCCGCTACTATCGGTCAGTAAAATTTATAAGACGCATAGCCTTCTTCTGTTTCAACCTTAATCACCGGTTGGCCAACAATAATTTGTACTTCTGCATCAAGGTACTGAATTTTCTGCTCGCTTTGCCTTTCTTGCCCCCTGTCTGTCACGCCCCTGCCCGGCGGCAACCGAAGTCGCTTAGGAAAACATTAACAGTACCACCGTCAGCAATACTGACACAATACGAAATTTCTTCTTCACTAACTTCAACTTTTTTAGTTTATTTTTCCGGCGCCCTCCCCTTGCAATCTTTTCTTGGTCTTCAATTGGAAACAGTTGCCTTCTTGTAAAGAATTTATCATGGCACATCTTCCCCGGTCAATGCTGTTATTGTAATATTTCTGTTAATTTTGCGCTATCTGAATTGCTTTACAATAATTATCATTTTGCAGTGTGATTTTGCCACTTTGCACATTATACGGCCCGTTGCTTTGGAGAGCTACTACGCACAGGACTGATTTATTGCTTAAAAAGACTCGAAAAAGAGGGTTTTCTGCAAAAAATCAACCACGGCAAACCCCAAGCGGGGCGGGCGATTGTGGCACCTCCAGAGGAGGGGGTACGAGCGTAACGTTCACCCCCCCAAACAGATATATGTAACCCTTCAAGTTTTTTCACTTTTTTGCAAAAAAAAGCGGAAACATGGTGAGTGTTTCCGTAAAAGTAAATATTCTAGGTAGTTCCTTTAACAATCCAGCGGATAGCGGTCTTTATATCATTCTCAACAGAGTTATCCAGCTTTAACACTTGGAATCCGGGAGTCATCACCAATGTGATGCCATGCATTGCAAGTTGTCCTTTCGCAAGTATCAGTCCTTTTGTAGCATTATAATTTGCCGCTACTCCAATAGAATCAATTTGAACCGTTTTTCCACTCTTAACATGACCTACGATGGAACTTTTCA
>JAGXTN010000154.1 GCA_018333455.1 Dethiobacter sp.
CCAAGGACACCCTTGCCTTAAGCTATACACTTCCCACTACTAGGGCGTGTTCGGGACTTTCACCCGTTGGATTGCACCCATGCTGGGCGCACCTGCTTGGGCGGGTTTGAAACCCGCCCCTACGTGGTACGAACGAGAGCAATAAGTGTTCCCTTCTCCCATTGGTGTCTGTGAATCGGCTATTTCGCCGATTCACAGACACCAATGGGAGAAGGGAGTGTTGTGGCAATTTTCAGAACAGAAAAGCCTAAATAATTCCCCTCCCTTGGAGGGGTGCCCGTCAGGGCGGGGTGGCTCATGCCCCGTTAGGGCAGGAGGCGAAGCTGTCCCGTGTTGGACAACCCCGGTGCTGCGCACCACCCCTCCAAGGGAGGGGAATTAGCGGGCAAATTTTAGAGTAGACCGCCATGCCCCGACAAAACAGAAACACGATTTTTTGGGCTTACAATAAAAAAACCCGGGCTGTCTGAGCCCCGGGCAAGGGAGGTATGTTGAAACATTCACAGGGGACAGCGCAATTAATAACGGTTGCGCGGCGTGTAATGGGTATGGAGAAGTTTGTGAGCTTTGGGACTATTGGGCTCTCCGAGATATTCTTTGTAGAGCTGTTTAACTGCGGCGTTTTCATGAGATTTGCGGACAGCACTTGCGGCATCAATTTGGTAGATGCCAGACGCACGTTTGGTGCGGTAATCAGCGCCGCCGTTAATCGGTTGGCCACCACCGCCGATGCAACCGCCTGGGCAACCCATAATTTCGATAAAGTGATAGTCGGCTTCGCCGCTTTTGACACGGTTCATAACTTCACGGGCATTTTTGAGACCGCTGGTAACCGCAATTTTGACATCAACGTTGTTAAGCTTGACAGTCGCTTCTTTGATGCCGTTAAGACCACGGACGGCTTCATATTCAAAGGTAGGTATCTCCTCGCCGGTCACCAATTCATAGATCGTGCGCAAGGCTGCTTCCGCCACGCCACCCGTTGTTCCGAAAATAGTAGCCGCGCCGGTTAGCATGCCGAAAGGCACATCAAACTCCTCATCATCAAGCTTGGAGACATCTAAGGATGCTTCTTTAATCATCCGAACTAATTCCCGGGTGGTGAGCACGGCGTCCACATCGCGGTAGCCGCTGGCATTCATTTCCTGTCGCGCCGCTTCAAACTTTTTGGCGGTACAGGGCATTAACGACACGGAATATATATTAGCCGGGTCAATGCCGTGCTTCTCGGCATAAAATGTTTTAGCCAGTGCGCCAAACATTTGCTGCGGCGACTTACAGGTGGAAAGGTTCTCCAAAAACTCCGGGAAGTTGTGCTCAACAAATTTAATCCAGCCCGGACTGCAGGAAGTAATTAAGGGCAGAGGACCGCCATTCTTAAGTCGTCCCAGCAGTTCTGTACCTTCCTCCATAATCGTCAGGTCTGCAGTAAACTCGGTGGTAAAAATCTTGTCAAAACCGAGACGGCGCAGTGCTGCCGCCATCTTTCCCGTCATTGGCAAGCCTGGTTCAAGGCCAAGAGCCTCGGCTATACTAACCTGTACTGCCGGAGCAGCCTGAACAATCACATGTTTTTTTGGATCAGAAATCGCCTGCCAGACATCATCAACCGCTGAGCGTTCATAAATGGCGCCCACAGGACAGGTTACAGCGCACTGACCGCATTGGACGCAGACGCTATCCATCAGACCTACTCCCGGAGGCGGCCCTACTTCGGTATCAAAACCGCGGCGATAGAAGGAAAGGGCGTCCACCGACTGGACATCACTGCAAACGCGAACACAACGGCTGCAGTAGATACATTTGTTAGGTTCACGAACAAGTGCCGGACTGGAGTCATCGATGGCCAGTTCCCGCTTGCGCCCTTCATAGGGGATCTCGCTTACACCCATGTCCAGTGCTAACTGCTGCAATTCACAGTTAAGATTTCGCTTGCAGGAAGGACAGGTCAAAGGATGATTAGCTAGAATCAGCTCCAGATTTACACGGCGAGTTTGGCGGACCATCGGCGTATTAGTATTGACTACCATTTTATCTGCTACCGGCATAACGCAAGCAGCAGCCAGATTGCGGGCACCGGCCACTTCCACCACACAAATTCGGCACGCGCCGTCAGGGCGAAGCATGGGATGGTGACAAAGGGTCGGTATTTTCACGCCGGCCAATTTTGCTGCGTCCAAGATGGTGGCACCTTTGTCGACTTGGACATCGTGGCCGTCGATTTTAACTGTAACAATTTCCACTGTTTTCACACTCTCCTTGCAGTAGGATTATTCTTTTACAATGGCATGGAACGGACACCGCTCGACGCAGACCCCGCATTTAATACACTTTACCATATCCAGTTGGTGAGCTTGCTTACGCTCGCCGCTGATTGCTCCCACAGGGCAAATCTTTGCACAGACAGTACAGCCTACGCAAGTGTGGTCGTCGATCCGGTAATAGAAAAGCGCCTGACACACGCCAGCAGGGCATTTCTTGTCATTGATATGGGCTTCGTATTCATGGCGGAAATGGAGCAGTGTACTTAAAATTGGGTTGGGAGCAGTTTGCCCTAGGCCACAAAGAGCACTAGCCTTAATTGAATATGCCAGCTTTTCCATCTTTGCAATATCCCCGGGAACTCCCTGTCCAGCGCAGATGCGTTCCAAAATCTCCAGCAGGCGCATTGTCCCTTCTCGGCACGGGGTACACTTTCCACACGATTCGGAGCGTGTAAAAGACAAGAAATAGCGCGCCACATCAACGATACAAGATTCGTCATCCATGACTACCAAGCCGCCGGAACCCATCATCGCGCCAGCCTGAATTAAGGAATCATAGTCGATGGGCAGGTCCAGCTTATTTTCAGGGAGGCAACCGCCGGAGGGTCCGCCTATCTGAACAGCCTTAAACTTTTTACCTTCAAATGTACCGCCGCCAATTTCGTAGATAATTTCGCGCATGGTGATACCCATCGGGACTTCCACCAGGCCGGTATTGCGTAGTTTACCGGTGAGGGCGAATACTTTCGTTCCTTTACTGCGCTCTGTGCCGACGGCAGCAAACTTATCGGCACCGTATAGAATAATCTGCGGCACATTTGCCAATGTTTCCACGTTATTAATCACTGTTGGCTTACCGAATAGGCCTTTGACGGCAGGGAAAGGAGGCCGAGACCGGGGAATACCCCGCTCGCCTTCGATGGAGGCAATCAGCGCTGTTTCCTCGCCGCAAACAAAGGCACCTGCGCCTTCTTTAATTTTTAGGGTAAGGCTGAAATTTGAACCGAGAATATTTTTTCCCAGCAAGCCCAGCTCCTCAGCTTGGCTGATTGCGGTTTGAATGCGCTTAATCGCGAGCGGATACTCGGCACGGATATAAAGGTATCCTTCATTTGCACCGATGGCATAGGCGGCAATCATCATACCCTCAAGGATGTTGTGCGGGTCGCCTTCCAACAGGCTCCTGTCCATAAAAGCACCGGGGTCCCCTTCGTCTGCGTTACAGATAATATACTTTTTAGTTCCTGCTGCTTTGGCGCAAAACTCCCATTTTGTTCCAGTGGAAAATCCGCCGCCGCCCCGGCCGCGTAAACCGGCAGCTTTGACGGCATTAGTCACTTCTTCAGGCGTCATTTCAGAAAGCATCTTTTCAAGTGCTGCGTAGCCGCCACGAGCCAAGTATTCATTGAAATTTTCCGGGTCAATATAGCCGCAGTTACGCAAAGCAATGCGCTGCTGCTTGCGATAAAAGTCGATTTCTTGATACTTCGGCACTTTGTCAAGCGAAAGCGGCTCGGTAAAGAAAAGCCGGGATACCGGACGACCTTTCATTAAATGCTCACCGACAATTTCCTGCACATCTTTAACTTCTACCCGGCAATACATCACGCCTTCGGGATAGACGATCACAAGCGGTCCCTTTTCACAGAAACCATGGCAACCGGTCTCAACAATTTTAATTTCCTCATCCAATTTTTTCTTGCGCAATTCTTCCTGAAAAGCGATTATTACATCCTTACAGCCGGAGGAAACACAACCTGTCCCTCCGCAAATTAGCAGGTGTCCACGATAAAAAACCACGTTAGCTCTCTTCCCCTTTCTTAAGCTGCTTTACTGCGGCGCAATTTTAGCTGGTAATTCTGCCAACTACCAAGCCTTCGACAACACGGCCGTTGACAATATGCTCGCCCACAATTCTTGACACGTCCCGTGGTACAACGCGGCCGTAGGTAACGCGATCCTCATTAGGGCGTACCACATCAAGGAGTACCTCCCGTTCGCACATCCCAATACAACCGGTTTTTGTGACACTAACATTTTTAATATTTCTGCGCTGCAACTCTTTTAAGAGTTCTGTAACTACTTCTCTGGCACCGGCAGCGATACCGCAGGTGCCCATGCCAACAATAACTTGAATATCACACGTCTGACGGGCAGTCATTTCGCCCAGCGCATCCTTGCGGAGCGCACGCAGATCTTCCATAGTCAGCAGTTTGTTCATGAAGACTCACCTCCGTAGATTGTCTGCAATTGTTCGCGAATGTTTTTTTCTAACAAGCTCAGATGTTCCGGACGATCAAACCGGAAGGGAATTCCCAAAAGTTCTCCGAAATTTAAGCTGGAAATTTTCATCTTTATATTTCCATAGATGTGCAGATATTCAAATGTCAACTCTGTTTCACCCATTAGCGCACTAATGATTGTGCCGGAAAGATCTCCCAGTGGTTGCCTGTCGGGATGGCTATGTGAAAATGTTGCCACTACTTCCGTACCATAGCCAGGGCTTGATTCGATCCGTAACCGCCCTCCGCACTGTGTTACCGCCATCTCCAAAAAGGCAAGACCAAGCCCAACCCGCCTTGTCTTACGAACGGTGTAGAAAGGAGAGGTAACGTTGGCGCACTGCTCCGCAGTCATGCCGCAACCGTTGTCTGTCACAACAATAGTTAACTCGTCTTCTTCCGGTGCATCTTTTACTACCAGTGTAATTTTCTTCGCCCCGGCTTCCACGCTGTTCTGAAGTAAATCGAGAATATGGAGCGAAAGTTCCTGCACTGACGTAGCCCCCTTATTCGTACAAAGAAAGAATGAGAGGCACTTTATCTGCCGTAAGGCGTCCGTGCGTATCACCGTTAATCATGACTACCGGAGCAAGGCCGCAAGCACCGATGCAAGCAACCGATTCAAAAGTAAACCGCAGATCTTCAGTAGTCTCACCGACATTTACACCTAGCTCTTCTTTGATTTTGCCTACGATCCGAGAAACACCGCGTACATGGCAGGCCGTCCCCTGGCAGACACGAATGACATTGCGTCCACGCGGCTTAAGGTGGAACTGTGAGTAAAATGTCACCACCCCATATATTTTTGCTTTTGGAACATCAAGCGCTTCTGAGATACGCAAAAGTACGGCCTCAGGCAGGTAACCGTAAATGTTTTGGGCCTGTTGCAAGACGAAGATTAACATCTCAGGGCTTTTCTTATCCTTTTGTAGTAGTGCTTCCAGCTTGTGATACATACCATCAGAGATGAACTCAGTACATTTTTCCTGTTTAACTTGTTCCAGTGCCATCTTGATCCTCCTTGGAGTTTTAAATTTTTAACCTCCGCCTTAATTTTCAATTCGAACTTTTCTGCCACCCTCCCCCTTTAAGGCCATCCTAATTTCGGAAAGGGTCACATCCTCTGCCACATAAAAATAGGTATATTTTTCTTTATTTAGCATCGGCAAGCAGTGGGCGTCAGAAGAGCAGAGCAGTGGATAGCCCACAGTGCTTGGGTGCTTTTTATGCAACGCTGCCGCATCAGAAATTGTTTCAAGCGCGGCTACCGGCAGCTCCGGCGGGACAAAACCCAAGTTTGCAAGCAGGCTGTACTGGGGGCGGTCAACATGGGCGGCGATAGTCAAACCCTGATGCCGGGCAACCGCACCGCAAACATCTTCAACAGACAAATCAAGAGATGCCAATAGTTTGCGCTGATCAAGCCTAACAACTTGATCGTTGGCGGTTACGACCGCCTGTATCTCCCCTGCACCCAAAGACAGCCAGTTTGATGGCAGATGTTGAGCAACTAAAGCGGCAAAAGAGTCTGCTAAATCTTCGCTAGGGAAGAGGCAAACCAAATGCACTTCCTCCCGCGTTTGGACTTCCATACCAAAAAGTACCGTAATGCCTGTGCCCTTGGCTACTTCCCGACAGGCAGCCACATTATCAATGGCGTGATGGTCTGTGATGGCAAGCAAGCCGATACCTAAAAGTTTAGCCGTATTGATAATCTCACGCGGACTCATATCAAGGTCGGCACAGGCTGAAAGTACGGTGTGGATGTGCAAGTCAGCTTTAATCCATTTCAGCATAGGCACTGGGCTGCAGCCCACAGACATACAATCGCCCTGCCAATTCATAGATTGGCAGTGTCGAGCCAAACAGGGAGATTTTCTCCTCATTTGCTTTGCGGATGGTTTCCTCTTGGCAGCGCATTCCGCCACCGATAACTACGCAAGACAACCGTAAGAGTGAGGCTAGCGCCACAATATTTTGGTGTCCCTGGTGCGTGAGCCAGAGATCGTCTTGCTTGGCATTAGCCATTACTAAACTAATTAGATCAGCCACATAAACGCCGCCCACAGTTCTCTCGGCGCCATGGAAATCGGTTAGTTGGTCTAATGTCAATTCTTTTACTATTTGACTCAGAAGCAAGTCAGTCACTCTCCTCCGGTTTATCTTTTGCGATCCGATTTAGGGATGGCGGAAGGATCTTGCTGAGCACTAATACTTCATCGGCCAGTAACATAATCTTTTCGCGCAGCTTAAAAATGCAATCTATTTCCAGCGCCTTATTTAGAGCCACATCCTCTGCCAGAGCTTTGCAGGTTGGCGAGCCACAAGAGCCGCAGTCAAGGCCGGGCAGCTGCTCTAATACACGATCATACTGCTTCATAATTTTGATTGCTTCTTCCAGTCCCGGAGCAAATGCTCCTGTACTGATCGGCTCCGGAGTAATGACTTGTGCTTTTACCTCCAGCTCTTCAGCCGAGAAAGGTATTGCCTGCTCCAACTGGGCAGAAACTGTACCTTGTTCTTTCATCAGCCAGCGCAGCTGTACTCTAGCTTGAAAACGGTTCTGAATATTGAGAAAACCACCGACACAACCACCGTCACACGCTTGCAACTCCAAAAAATCAATCCCTTGCAGTCGATTCATATCAACTTCCTCTAATACCTTTTGCACATTACGGATGCCGTCCACCGTCAAATAATTTGCCGCCTGTACCGCCGCCTGTTCGCCGCCTGCCATACTCCACTTGATGCCCCGAACTCCCGGTGCCACCATAAACTTAAAGTCAGTGTCCAGGTTGCTTAGACCCCTTATTTTGGGGAAAATTTCTGCCACAGAAATTACTCCATCCACGCTTTGGCCGCTTTGCTGAAGCATATTTTTAACTGCGGAAGCTTTAGCGGAGCAGGGTGTGAGAAAAAATGTACCTACTTGTTCCGGAGACAAACCTGTGCTGCGAGCGGCATAGCTTTTGGCCAATCTGCCGGCCAATTCCATTGGAGACTCCAGTGGGATAAGCTGAGGTATCAGGCCGGGGAATTTTACCTGAATCAAGCGCACGACAGCCGGACAAGCGGAAGAAATCAGTGGGGCGTCATTATCTTTTTCGTGCAAAAGTTCTTTAATTTTTTCAGAGACGACTTCTGCAGCAAAGGCTACGTCCATAACGTGGTCAAATCCGACTTGGCGAAGTGCGGCGTGAACATGACAGATCGTGGTATTTTTCTTAAACTGACCATAAAAAGAAGGCGGAACGAGTGCGACCTTGTATGGAAAGCGATCTATTGCCAAAAGTCCGTCGGTAACCACAGCCTTAGCTAAATTAGGGCAGGCGCGAATACACTCGCCGCAATCGATGCAGCGCCCTTCGGCAATCACAGCCTTCCCTTGGCGAACACGGATGGCTTCCGTCGGGCACTGTTTAATGCAGTTGACGCAGCCGATACATTTTTCGTGTTTCAAGAAAACCGAGTGGCGATAATTTTCGCTCATTCTCTTCCAAGCCTCCGTTGCTTAATAACGAAGTAATATTTCAAGCCTTGTGCCGACACCCACTTCAGACTGCATAATCAGACTATCTGCGCAGCGATTGATATTTGGTAACCCCATGCCGGCGCCATAGCCCATTTCCCGTACTGCCGGCGGAGCAGTGGAATAGCCCTCCTGCATGGCCAGGTCGATATCTAAAATTCCAGGCCCTTCATCTTCCACAATGATCAGGACGCTATTTAGGCTCAATTTTAATTGCAGCTTGCCACAGCGAGCATGTATAATTACGTTTAATTCCGCCTCATATGCGGCGATAGCTGCCCGTGTTACAGTTTTATGGTGTACACCCAAGTTTTCCAAGCGCTGCTTAATTTTTTTAGTGACATGCCCTGCCGCTAGGAAATCGCCACCACTGATGGGATATTCAACAATAGTGATGAGCCTGTCTTCTGCTTCCTGTGGCACAATTTCTGTTTTCTCTCTGGCTCGCTTTGTCCCTGGGAGTCCGGCCTGAAAAAGCAGTCCGGCTGCTTCGTATTTAGCCAGCGGGGTACTAAAACAGTTAATGCCATCTTTAATTGCTTGTTGTAAGAAATCAGCGCCAGGCTGCCTTCCTTGCACAAAAACAATCGCTTTTATATTGGTAAGAGAAATTAACGTTGTTAATTGGGGGCCAATCAATGAAGTCAAAAGCAAAACACCGTCTGAACCTAAAGATTCCAAGGAAAGGACGTCGCTCACTAAGTCTGCATCACAAACACAGTGAACTTGGGTGTCATTAAACTGGCTTCCGGCAAGCAAAGTGGCATCTAAAATCTGTTTAATTTCGGCAAGTTTCATAGCCGCCCTCCAATTATGAACCTAATCCACGATTGTAAAGGAAAGCCTAAAATGATTTCCTATACGATTAATAAGCAATAACTATGCCAAGTTCGCTATAACAGAAAAATTGCTAAAAACCGGCTTAATAGCTGGGATTTAAATTTTGGCGACTTTAAAGCAAACTGTCCAAATTTGAGACAGTTAAAATTTTCACAAAATTTAAGTTGAGTGATGACAGGCACCTGTGCCTACTGTCCGAAAAATGGACAATGTACAAAAAATCAGACAGCTTAATGCTCTTTAACTACCTAAAATTCAGCCAGTTTCTTAGCAAATTAAAAAACGCCCTTAAAAGGCGTTTTTCGCTGCAAATCCCCTCTCCCTCTGGGCTAATCCTTACCCACACATGACATCGGAAGGGTAGCGGCCACTCCAGCCCTAAGTTCGCCTGCACTTCTGGTCACTCGTCCACATCTCGCTCAAGCTCTCAACAAAAAAGCATCAAGTAAAGACAGCAGTACTTTTTTGCCTTCTCTAAACGCTTCCAGATATTGTTGACTTTCACAGAATGCGGAAGCGAGCGTTAAGTGTCAGCAGCGTTTAGCGAACGGGAATTCGTAGCGTTAAGACATGCCAACGGTTCACATACAGTAAGCCCAGAGGTTTTGGCATGTTAGCGAGAATTACAGTTCGTAGCTGCGAAAACGTGCGAGCGTTGCATTTGAGGAAGGCTATATTGCCAGGATGCTTCAATATTTCATCCCGGTGTCAAGTGTGTCCCTGGTTCAGCCCTCTGGGAGCTAGGGTGATGGCTGCATTTTCATCCGTCCGTTGGTACCCAGGCGGTATGATTGCCTACAGCAGACTATAGCGGTTTAACTTTTCATAAAAGGTAGAGCGGTGCAAACCCAAAATCTTAGCAGCTTTAGAACGATTATTTTTTGTCGCCCTTAATGCGTTAACAATCGCTTCTTTTTCAATTTCAGCCGTCATGCTGCCTAAGCTAGGTCCTATCTTTAAATAACGGTCACTCTGGATATGCTGCCATAGATATGCCGGCAGGTGTTCTACACCGATAATTCTGTCTTCCACCATATTAAGCAGGCGTTCCAAAATATTTTCCAACTCCCTGACGTTTCCGGGCCAGGAATAATGACAAAAAACACTCATAACCTCGTCGTTCACAGCTTTTGCCGGGATATGATACTTCTTGCAAATTCTTTCAATCAGGCTTTCCACTAGTTGCGGAATATCAGCGGGCACCTCCCGCAGTGCAGGCAGGGACAGAGTGAGTACATCCAAGCGATAGAACAGATCCTCCCGGAAAGAACCCAGTCTAATCTCCTTGCGCAAATCTTTATTGGTAGCAGCAATAATCCGCACGTCTATTGGGATGCTATAATGTCCGCCAACGCGTTCAATCTCTCGCTCATGGAGAACGCGTAACATTTTTGCTTGCATGTTTAAAGGCATATCGCCAATTTCATCAAGGAAAATCGTGCCGCCGTCAGCAACTTGGAATTTACCCGTCTTGCCCCCCTTTTGCGCGCCACTGAACGCCCCTTCTTCGTAGCCAAACAGTTCCGATTCCAGCAAACTCTCCGGAATCGCGCTGCAATTCACTTTGATAAAAGGACCCTCCTTGCGTGCCCCACCAAAGTGAATAGCGCGGGCAAAAAGCCCTTTGCCAGTGCCACTCTCCCCAAGCAGCAAGACAGTAGAACAGCTTTGTGCCGCTTTGAGAACGAAGTTTTTTGCTGCCTGGAATTGCTTGGAGTTACCAATAATTTGCCTTGAAATACCACTCAGAACTTCCATGCGCTCGATCTCCTGCCGGTAGTGCGAAATCTCTTGTTGCGACTTATGCAAAAGAAACGGCAGGCACATATTTACTTCCGCTAACTCCAGATAAACTGCCACAGCCTTATCTCGGCAAGTGTTGTAACCGCAAGCTCCACAGTTTAATTCGTCTGTATCTTTAAATTTACCGGTAACTTTTAAAATTTCTCGGATATTCTCTTCACTCGGCTTCACTTTCTTTTTGGCCTGAGCAGTGAACTTGCGGGAAAGGTCCACAAAGACGGCTGGTGCAGGGGAGACAAAATTAGCGCGCTGATGCACATAATTAGCAACTTTTTTTCTGCGCAGATGAGAACTGCGCGAATCGCAAAGATCAGGCCCGTCAATACACCCCCGGCAAAACAAGATATCGACGAGCGCAGAGGAAAACTGATTTGCCTCAATAGCATTAAGTGTTTCCATAACTTCATGCAGGCCCTCTACAACCACATTACTCTGATCCAGAATGTCATTTTGCAGTCTGGCAGCTTTTAAGAGTCCTCCAGCCAAAGGAAAGACGCCGCCCAAGGTGGCGCCAGGTCCGTCAAAATTTGCCAGCTGCACTGCCGCAAGCGCTACACCGCTATCTAAAAACAATTCTTTCAGTTCAGAAAATGTCAAGACGAAATCTACTTCGCCTGCCACGGATAGATGATCGATTTCGCTTTTCTTGGCTACACATGGTCCGATAAAGACGATTCCGGCCTGTTCGCCATAAAGTTTTTTTGCCACCCGGGCGGAGGCAATCATGGGTGACACCACAGGAATAAGCTGATTAATTAGGCGTGGGTAATATTTTTCAACAAGATTGATGATGGCAGGGCAGGGGGAAGTTATTAGCGGAGCTACCGGCCGCTTGTTCGCATAGAGGCGGCTATATTCGCGGGCCACCAGCTCGGCGCCGTAGGCTACCTCACACACTTTTTCAAAACCGGCAGCCTTTATGGCGCCCACCACCTGCTCCGGCGTCGCTTCAAACGCCGCCACAAAAGAAGGAGCCAAAAGCGCTACCACTGTGCTTTTGCGTTGCAGCAGCTGCTTAACGCCCGCAACATCGCTTTGGACCAGCTTAGCACCCTGAGAGCACACGTTTTTACAAGTACCACAAGTAATGCAAATAGACTCGGTAACACTAACCTGCCCATCTTTTACTTTAATTGCCTTTACGGGACAGTTACGCAAACACGCGTAACATCGTTTGCAAAGTTCAGACTCTGTTTTTACTATGGGCACAGCTTTCACCCTTTCCCAGCAAGCTATAAGCTTATTATAGCATGAAGGCTGTCCAAAAAACAGACAAAGTTGTCAGCAAAACCAGACAACAACAAGCAGCCCCGGTATCGGCGGCGCAACACAGTTTGAACTAATGCCCCGTGTTTTAAAACAAGGCTTTCCCTATTTAGAGGTAAAGATCCCGCTCTCCTTCTTCGACTCGCCGCAGGCGCTCTCGTGTGACGGAGCGGACTTTTTCGTTTTCGATTTCCTCCAGCTGACGACGGATTGTTTCCTCGCCAATCTGCCGTGTTTCCTGCGAAGCGTAATCCAACAGGTACTCTTTGAAAGTTATTAAGGCATTTGGCTGGCAAACATTTTGGATTTGACCATTTTTAGCCAAAGCCATAAAGCGATCACCGGTACGCCCTTGCCGATAACAGGCGGTGCAGTAGCTGGGGAGATAGCCGGACTGACAGACGCTGCGTACCACTTCGTCGGGACTTCTGTGGTCATCAACAGAAAATTGTGCTTTGGCATCATCTTCCTCCATACTGCGGCTCTCTTCGCGCTTGTATCCCCCCACGCCGGTACAGCTACCGGCGGAGATCTGCGATATCCCATAGTCGAGCAGCTTCTCCCGCAGCACAGGCTTCTCTCTGGTAGACAGGATCAAGCCGGTGTAGGGGACGGCTAAACGAATGATCGCAGTCAGCTTGGCAAAGTCCGCATCAGAAACCAGATAAGGAAACTGCTCCAAGACCATTCCCAATGCCGGGCGCAGACGCGGCACGGAAATGGTGTGTGGGCCTACCCCAAAACGCGCTTCAAGATTCAACGCGTGCTGCAGCATAGCCAGCACTTCAAATTTATAGTCATAGAGCCCCAAAAGAACACCAAAGCCGACATCATCAATCCCGGCTTGCATGGCTCTGTGATGGGCGGTAGTATGCCAGTCATAATCGGCCTTGGGACCGGAAGAATGCATAGCCTCATATGTTTTGCGGTGATACGTTTCCTGAAAGAGGATATACGTGCCAATGCCGGCGCTTTTTAAGCGCTTGTAGTCTTCCTGTGTGGTGGCGGCAATATTTACATTGACGCGGCGGATACTACCGTTTTCGAACTTTATACTGTAAATGGTGCGAATACTTTCCAGGATATAATCAAGAGGACATTCCGTGGGATGTTCCCCTGCCTCCAGCGCCAGCCGCTTATGCCCTAGGCTCTCCAGTATCCTTACTTCTTCCACCAGTTGCGCCTTCGTCAGTTTTCGGCGTTGAAAACAGTTTTCCCGTTTATAGCCGCAGTAAGCACAGTTATTGATGCAGTAGTCGCTCACATACAATGGCGCGAATAAGACCAGCCTTTTGCCGTAAATTTTTAGCTTTATTTCTTTTGCAACTTCAAACATTTCCGTTAAAAGCTTTTTATCTGTCACCTGTAGCAAGACGGCTACTTCGGCCATGGTGAGCCCCTTAGCCTGCCGTGCCGCTGTAATAATAGCGCGCACCGTTGACTCTGAAGCTACTTTGCCCTGTTCCAGAAGCTCCGCGATGGCCTCTTCATTAATAAAATTAGCCGGCGACCACTGGCTATGCCGGTTTGCGGCCAAATTATCCCCCATGACTTATCAACCCCTTCGTGTCATTCTTTTCCTCCAGCAGTTGCCGTACCTCGGGAAAAGGAGAAAGAGCACGCGACAAAATGCCCATTAGCTGTGCAATGGCAACTCCGTAATTAACAATTGGCACGCCTGCTTCCTGCGCCTGAGCAATCCTAGCCAGCATCTCCCGGCGGTTGATCATGCAGCCTCCGCAGTGGATTACCAGTCTGTATTCCGAGAGGTTTTCCGGGAAACCCTGACCGCTGGACCATGAAAACTCCAGTTCGCCCCCCACCGCCTGGCGTAGCATTGCCGGGATTTTCACCCGGCCGATGTCTCCTTCCACGCGGTGATGGGTACACGCTTCCGCCAACAACACTTTATCCCCGGGCCGCAGACTAGCCATTGCTTTGGCCCCCCTGACTAAAGCTGCCAAATCACCTTTGTAGCGGGCAAACAAAATTGAGAAGGACGTCAAAAGCACGGTGGGGGGCGTTTCGGCCGCCGCATTCAGAAATGCCTGTGAGTCTGTGATCACAATTTTCGGGTTCCTGACAAACTGGGCCAGTGCCTCTTTTAATTCCCCTTCCATCACCACCAGGGAAAGCGCATGGTGATCTAAAATATCGCGCATCGTCTGTACCTGAGGGAGAATCAGGCGTCCCTTGGGCGCTGCCAGATCAATAGGGACGAGCAAAACGGCTAAATCACCCGGCTGAAGCAAATCCCCCACAATCGTTCTCTCATCCCAAGTAGCGGGGGCAGCACCAATGATGGCCAGTTTCAACTCCAGCAACCCGGTGCCGGTGGCTGCACTTACTACTACCGGCGTTAAGCCAAGTTTTTCAGCAAACTGCTTGCTTTGCTCTTCCACCGCCAGATTCAAGTCAGACTTATTCAATACTCCTACTAGCGGCACTCCCTTTTCACGGCAGAGCGCAGCTATCCTTTCTTCATGCAGCGAAACTTGCTTAGCGACATCCATGACCAAAAGAACCATGTCTGCTTTTTTTAAGACTGCATGTGCCCTTTTCACACGCAGCGCCCCCAATTCGCCCTCATCATCAATGCCCGCGGTGTCGATAAGTACTACCGGACCTATCGGTAAGATTTCCATTGCCTTGTAGACCGGGTCGGTGGTTGTACCGGGCACCGCAGACACCAGGGCGATATCTTGGTTGGTCAGCGCATTGATTAGGCTGGACTTCCCCGCGTTTCTGCGGCCAAAAATGGCAATATGCAACCGACTTCCTTGCGGCGTATTCTGCATTGTTTCACCTCTTCCCGTTCTGTTTTGAGCTTTGCGTCAGCCCAAACCAAGCGTAAACTGTTCTTTTGGACTATGGCCGGCACCTTCCGCCACAGTCCGGCCCAAAGAACTGATAATCCCGCCGATGCAGTTGCGACAATGAGCCGGATTATCATCTAGGCAAATTTTATTTGGGTATATTTCGTAGAGACGGCGATATTTGTTTGGCGTAATGTTGGGCATCACCACATTTGCCCCGGCAACTAAAGCCTTTTGCCTTCCTTTACTATCAATACTGCCAAGGGCGGTGGTTGCCGGCAAATGAGCCTGAGGCATAAGCAGCCGGGCAATAGCAATCATTTTCAGTGTCAATTCCACACTCCCGCGCTCCGCTTTGGCCAAAGGTGTGTTGGGATTGGGGATAAACGGACCGATCCCCGCCATTTCCACATCCAACTCCTTTAGAAAGAGCAAATCTTTTGCCAGCGAGGACAAAGTCTGCCCCGGCAAACCAACCATACAGCCAGACCCTACTTGGTAACCCAGCTCACGCAGTAGGTAAAGAGATTTTTTTCTATTTTCCCATGTCATATCGGGGTGCAGCGCACCATAAAGCTCTACATCCGCCGTTTCATGTTTAAGCAAATAACGATCCGCACCGGCATTCCGCCACAACCGGTAATCTTCTTCCGACCTTTCGCCCAAGCTGAGCGTCACCGCTAAGCCCAATTCTTCCTTTAGCCGGCAGGCAATTACGGCAATCAGCTCAGCACTGTAAGCTGAATCCTCACCTGACTGCAGCACCACAGTTTTATAGCCCAGCGGCACAGCAGCACCGGCAATAGCCACTATTTCGGCAGTATCTAGCCGATAACGTGGCAGTGATTTATGGCTCTCCCGCAGACCACAATATGCACAGTTGCGCTGGCAGTAATTAGAAAACTCAATTAGCCCGCGCAGATGTACTTCGTCGCCCATAAATGTTCGCCGCACCCGGTCTGCGGCGGCAAAAAGGAGCTTAAGCGTCGAACCTTCGCAACTCAAAAGTGTCTCAATTTCGTCTTTCTCCAGCTTGTGCTCTGCCGTTGCCTGCTCAATAATCTCATTATATTCTTTCTGCATGGCTACTCCTTATTTTTTCGTTAAGGCTGATTTAACATTAACACCGGGAACTGTTCCCAATTGACCTGTCATTGCGCCGATTTCATCTGTAGTCCCATCGACAATCAGAGAAATCACAGCAATTTTGCGTTCACGGTAAGGAATTCCCATCCGACCCACAATGATTTCAGCATATTTGGAGAGAATGTCATTCACAGTTTTCACGCCATTTTCCCGATCCTCAATCACAACGCCAATCACGCCAATTCTCTTTTCCGTTTCAAACACCTCCCTGCTAACTAAAACAAAAAGCCTGCCAAATAAACCTGACGGTTTGCTGGCAAGCTGGTTTTTCGCTCATTATCCAACCCCCTTCTCCTCAGGCAAAAACCCTCAGACTTAGGATTTATACTAATCTCCTCGGACAAAGCAAGTCTAGTCCTCAGATTACTCGTTGATTATAACTAATTTTTCAACATTGATCAAGCTATGTTGCGCAAGATGAATGGTTGGCAGGCTCTAGCCGTCTTTTAATCCGATCATATTCGTCCTGCTCAATAGGGATAGCTTTACCAATCAGCCTAGCAAGCACTTTGTCCTCAAATACTTTCTTGGCTAAATCCAAACCATACTCGCTGGAGGGATAAATTTCAGAGATGGTGCGACGGACCTTTTCTCGTTTAAAGTTTGTCACCTTTACATTCGTATGAACCAAAATCTCCGTGGGAACACCTTTGTCCTCTTTTTCAATCAGCGTTGCGACAACCGGGCTAATCTTATACACCATGGCCAAATCCTCGTCATAGAAAAACTTGTTCATCGGCAAGCCCTCCTTTTTGATTGTCGTGAGTCGTACTCCTTAGTTGCAAGATATGATTCTCAATTACTGCAAGAATCAGTCTTTCTGCATTTACAAATTTCGCCACAGCAAAACATATTCCTGCCTAGTTTCATTATATTAAGAAGAGTTTATATTCTTGTAAACTTTTTGTTACAATTCTGTCATTTTCGCTGTCCGACTTCGTATGCAGCGGCGGTTGCACTAATGCTTATCCCGCCGCGGGGCTTTTGAATCACCGTTACCTTGCACCAATGGGGTTTGCTGGCAATTGCAATATCGTTAGCAATCTGTGCCGCCAGTGTTTCACAAAATACGCCTTCATTCCGAAAGCTCCACAAATAGAGTTTCAGGCTTTTACTCTCAATACACAGCTCAGCCGGGGCATATTCTATCACCACAGTTTCCCAGTCCGGCTGCCCTGTAACGGGGCATAGACTAGTAACCTCCTCGCTTTTCAACACTACCGTCTCCACCCCTAGAGGCTTGGGGAACACATCCAGCTTCCGGCATGGTTCTTTGACAGCCCTGCCTAAAGCATAAAATTCCGACTCAACCAACTAAACTCCTCCTTTAAATTATCCGAATCATGCTGTGAGGACATTCTTTACGGCAGTATCCGCAGAGAATACATAGACTATGCTCAATCTTAGCCTTTTTTGCGACTATGCTGATCGCCCCCTGGTCACAAGTAGCCAGACAATCACCGCAGCCTTTGCAGAACGGTATTACGTACATGCGCTTATTTTCGGCGGCGGCGGACAGTTCAGTGCTCTCTACTTCTTCTCCGTAGTAAATCTTTAAATTGACGGCTAACTCCTCAGCCTTTACCATCCCCACTGCCACAGCGTGAAGAAAAGGAAAGTTAAACGCGAAACGCAGCGCACTCACCACATCCTGGTAGAGATGTCCGCCGGCTAATGGCTTCATCCCGTAGATGCCAATCCCTTTTTCGAAAGCCCGGCGAAGCACTTCTGTGGGATCTATATTTTCCACATTGATCAAACCAAAATTAAGTTTATTAAAGATGGGATGAATCACATCGACTTCCGGCCAGTCTGTTACTTTTTCGACAATTTTGAGATTATGGGTGGAGAGTCCCACAGCTTTAACCAGGCCCTTTGCTTTCATCTCCAACAAACACTGCCACGCACCTTGGCGCCGTTGATCAAGATCGTCCTCTCGTTGCACAGCATGCAACAAAAATACATCAATCACATCCCGGTTTAGTTCCTGCCGGGCTTCTTCCACCGCTGCTGCCATTCCGTGGTAATCTTGCTTAATGGACTTGCTGGCAATCACTACTTGGCCGTGGAAACCGTTTAGCGCTTTTCTTAGATGGCCGTATGTACCGTACGCCTGCGCAGTATCCAGAAAGGTAATCCCTCGCTCCAACGCCTGACGGATCAACAGCGCTCCTTCTTCCACAGTAATATTTCGCTGTAACGTCCCCATGGTGAGAGAACCAAACACAAACTGAGAGACAATAATTTCTGTTTTCCCCAACTCGACGTATTTCATTCTTCACCCCGCTATCTTGCGATGTTTGCTGCTTCAGCGTCTGCAGTGAGACAGCGCAGCAATTCGGCAAAGTATGTGCGGCCATCATGGCCGCGCTTGCCTAGCAGTGTCAATGCCGCCCGCACATCGTCTTCAGCTCTGTGCGAACGTTCTATGCAAATCCCGTGACTCAAAAGCAGATTTTGCAACCCGCGCGAGGAGAAGCCTTTCCCATACCAGTCCACCCCAGACATAGAACAGAGCCACTGCTTCCTTTGGCTTAACGGAATCAGCTTTGCAACAAAACTCCTGTCAAAGCGGGCATTGTGCGCCACAATAAAATCTGCCGACTGAATCAAATTCTCCACACGTCCATGGTCCAGTCTCTTGCCACACAAATCCTCCATCCGCAACCCATGCACACGGGCAGCGGCTGCTGAAATAGGCACCCCCGGCTCTCTCAAGCCTGTGTAAATATCTACTACCTGAATAATTTCCCCGCTGTCTCTCCTAAAATCAAACAAACAGACGGCAAGCTCCACAACTTCTTCAGTTTTGGCACTGAGCCCGGTTGTCTCCACATCCAGGAAACAAGCTTGGCCAACGTTCCACTTTTCCATACTTTCTCCCCAACCCATCTTCTTTTTGTTTGTTACCTGTGCACGAGATGACAGGCCACCAAATGTCCGGGGGCAGCCTCTTTTAAAACCGGTCTCTCCTGAACGCAAATCTCCATGCAATACTGGCAGCGCGTGTGAAAGCGACAACCAGAGGGAGGGTTGGCGGGACTCGGTACATCCCCCTTCAGGATAATCCTTTTCTTGCTGCTATGGATATCCCACTCCGGCACTGCCGATAATAACGCCTGGGTATAAGGATGCAACGGTTGTTCATAAAATTGACTCTTGGTTGATTCTTCAACTAGGGAACCTAGATACATTACAGCGATACGATCGGCCATATGTTTGACTACGCTGAGATCATGGGAGATAAATAGATAAGTCAAACCCATCTTAGACTGTAATTCTTTTAAGAGATTAATAATCTGCGACTGAATGGAAACATCAAGAGCAGAAACCGGCTCATCAGCCACAATAAAGCGCGGCGCCAATACCAACGCACGGGCAATTACAATCCGCTGCCTTTGTCCGCCGGAAAACTCATGGGGGTAACGGCGGTAATGGTATGCCGCAAGCCCACACAACTCCAGCACCGCTTGTACTTTATCACGCCGCTCTTTCCCCTTGGCGATCCCGTGTGCTTCCAGCGCTTCCCCGATAGACTCTCCAACCGTCATCCGCGGGTTAAGTGAGCTGTATGGGTCCTGAAAAATTAACTGCACTTGTTTACGCAACAATTTTTCTTCCCGCTTGTTCAACGCAAAAATTTCTTTATCTTCAAAAACTACCGCGCCTGCGGTAGGACTTAACATCTTCATAATCAGATGACCTGTGGTTGACTTGCCGCAACCGGACTCACCCACCAAAGCATATACTTCACCGGGATAAATTGACAGGTCTACATCATCCACAGCCCGCACATAACCTGAGACACGGGAAAAAACACCTGTACGGATGGGAAAGTATTTTTTTAAGCCTTTAATACTTAACATTGGTTTAGTGTTTGTCATTAAACTTACACCTCCCCATTCCGAGCGTAGAGCCAGCAGCGCACCAAGTGCCCCGGTTTAACTTCAATCGCCTCTGGTGTTTTTTGAAGGCAAACGTCCAAGGCATGAGGACAACGCGGGTTAAAAGCACAGCCCTGCGGCATTTCAGCAGGGTTTGGCACCACCCCGGCGATAAAATCAAGTATTTCCTTAGTTTCATGCAATTTAGGCTTAGAACTGATCAGGCCTACTGTGTAGGGATGAAGCGGCTCGGCAAACAACGATTCGATACCGGCATCCTCCACCACTTTACCTGCATACATTACCAACACATGCTGTGCCATCTCAGCAATCACGCCTAAATCATGGGTAATAAAGATAATGGCAGTATTTACTTTCTCTTTCAACTCTTTCATCAATTCAAGAATCTGCGCCTGAATCGTCACATCCAGAGCAGTCGTAGGCTCGTCTGCTATGAGTAATGTGGGGTTGCACGACAGCGCCATGGCAATCATCGCCCGCTGTCGCATCCCGCCGCTCAAGCGGTGTGGATATTCTTTAAGAATCTCCTGGGCTCTTGGTATGCCAACTAATTTAAGCATCTCCGCCGCTTTATTTAAAGCCTCTCTCTTGCCAGCGTGCTGGTGCAGCCGAATTGCCTCGCTCACCTGGTCGCCGATGGTATATACCGGCGTAAAAGATGTCATCGGCTCCTGAAAAATCATGGAAATTTCATTTCCCCTGATTTTGCGCATCTCTCGCTCGCTCTTTTTTAGCAAATCTTCACCTTTATAAAGAATCTGTCCGCCGTCAATCCGTCCCGGCGGATACGTCACCAAGCGCATGATGCTCTGTGAAACCACGCTTTTACCCGAGCCCGACTCCCCCACCACGCCCACAATTTCACCGGGCTTCACAGTGAAGGAAACATCATCAACAGCGCGAACCACACATTCATCAGTATAAAAATTTGTCTGCAGGTTTTTAACCTGTAATAAATATTCCATCATGTCACCCTTTATCTGAACTTCCTGGATTTGGGATCAAGCGCATCACGCAGACCATCACCTAATAAGTTGAAACCAAGAACCATCAAAAGAATCGCCAAGCCGGGAAAAGTAGTCAGATGGTGCGCAGTACGAATAAATTCTCGGCCCTTACTAAGCATTGCACCCCACTCCGGATCGGGTGGTTGAGCCCCCAAACCCAAAAAGCCTAGGCCGGCAGCCCAAAGGATGGCGGTCGCCACTTGAAAAGTCGACTGAACAACGATAGGTCCCATACAGTTAGGGAGAATATGACGCACAATAATTTTCAGATCACTAATTCCCAGCACCTTAGCCGCCGCCACAAAACGCAGCTCTTTGATAGCCAGCACCGAGCCACGCACCAGACGGGTATAGGTGGGAATTGAGGCAATCCCTGTGGCAATCATTACATTTTCCACCCCTGTTCCCAGCATGGTCACAATCACAATGGCAAGCAAAATCCCCGGAAAAGCAATCATAATGTCTATTAAGCGCTGGACTATCAGGTCAAGCTTCCCCCCGTAATAACCAGACAAAGCGCCCACAGGCACACCTAAGATCAGACCGATAGAAACAGAAATCAAACCAATCAAGAGTGAAATCTGCGAACCATAGAGGATCCTCGCAAATACGTCGCGACCCAGTTCGTCGGTGCCGAAAATATGTGTCGCCGAAGGTTTTTGAAACGCATTGCCAAAGTCAGGCCTTGCTGGGTCAAAGGAGGTTAAGAGCGGCGCAAAAATTGCCCCCAGCAGGAAAAGAACTAAAATTGCCGCTCCGGCCATGGCCATCCGGTTACGCCGCAAATGCCGCAGCACCTGCTGAAATTCTGTATCCTTGATATTCACCGTTTTATCTGCAACTTGCAGCTTGCTGCTCATGGTTTACTCACCCTCCCTCGTAGCAAAGTTGATCCTAGGATCGAGGAAGGCGTAGGTAATATCTACTACAATATTGATTAACACAAACATTACGGCCAGGAGGAGCACCGTCCCCTGCACCACCGGGTAATCCCTGGTGAGAATGGAGTTAACCATTAACCGGCCAATACCGGGCCAAGAAAACACCGTCTCGGTTAAAACGGCGCCGCCCAACAGACCGCCAAACTGTAGACCCATCACGGTAATGACCGGAATAAAAGCACTTTTCAACGCATGTTTAAAAATCACCACCCGCTCGCTCAAGCCTTTAGCCCGGGCAGTAGTGATAAAATCTTGCCTCAAAACTTCCAGCATGCTCGAACGTGTAATGCGGGCAATTAAAGCCGCCGTAGCCAGCCCCAAAGTCGTAGCCGGCAAAACAAACGTTTCTATTCCACCCATACCCCCTGAAGGCAACCAGCCCAGCTGCACGGAAAAAAACAATTGCAACATCACGCCCAGCCAGAAAACCGGCGCTGCCACTCCCACCAGCGAAATCACCATACTGACATTGTCAAAAACTGAATTCCGTTTACTGGCAGAGATAATTCCGGCTCCCATCCCCAGTACTGTAGCTATGACCATCGATGTCAAAGCCAAAAGCACCGTATTTGGAAACCTCTCCCGTAATTCAGTGATTACCGGGCGGCGCGTAAAAGTAGACCTGCCCAAGTCGCCGCGTAGTAAATTACTTACTCAACTTTCCCAGCCTAAAAGTGAGTACAAACCTTTAAAAATCGAGAAGTTACGCGCACAATAACAACTTCTGCTTTAATGGCAGCGGTATCGTATTCAAAAATGCAGTCATTATTTGATTCG
>JAGXTN010000039.1 GCA_018333455.1 Dethiobacter sp.
GACGAGCCAAATCCAGAGATGACTTCATTTGTGTTTCGAGAAACACTGATGGGTCATCTTTTGCTTTGGGGAAATGCTTATGCACAGATTATTCGTGATGGCAGGGGCAAGGTCCTGGCCCTCTATCCCCTGCTGCCCGACAGGATGGTGGTTGATAGAACGCTGGCCGGAGAGCTTTACTACGAATACCGAAAGGATACCGGTTCAGTCATTCTTCGAAAAGAGGATGTCTTGCATATTCCAGGGCTTGGCTTTGACGGCCTTATCGGTTACTCTCCCATCGCCATGGCAAAAAATGCTATCGGCATGGCTCTAGCCTGCGAGGAATATGGAGCCACTTTCTTCGCCAACGGCGCTAATCCGGGAGGAGTGCTAGAGCACCCAGGCGTTGTCAAGGAACCAAAACGAGTAAGGGACAGCTGGAACGCGGTTTATCAGGGCAGTGAAAACGCGCATCGGATAGCAGTCTTGGAAGAAGGCATGAAGTTTCAAAGTATCGGTATTCCGCCTGAACAGGCACAATTTCTGGAAAGTAGGAAGTTTCAGTTAAACGAAATTGCTAGGATATTTAGAATAGCTCCACATTTGATTGGAGACTTGGAGAAATCTAGTTTTAGCAATATAGAGAATCAATCAAGAGAATTTGTCATGTACACCCTTGATCCTTGGGTGGTTCGCTGGGAAATGGCACTGCGAAAAGCACTATTGCTACGTTCAGAGAAAGAGAACTATTTTATCAAGTTTAATGTGGATGGTCTTCTTCGAGGCGACTATGCCTCAAGAATGCAGGGTTACGCGGTAGGCATACAAAACGGATTTCTAAGTCCTAATGATGTAAGGAAGCTAGAAAACCTAAATACTGTGGAGCATGGAGATGTATATGCGATGAATGGTAATATGCTAAAGCTTGAGGACATCGGCGCATTTGCAAATAAAAGTAGTGCGGGAAAGGAGGCAGATGAAGCTTGAACAAATTTTGGAATTGGGTCAAAAACGAAGAAGGCAGAACCCTCTACCTTGACGGTGCCATCGCCGAGGAAACTTGGTTTGGCGATGAGGTGACGCCTAAGCAATTCAAGGCTGAGCTAATCAGCGGCAGCGGAGATATCACCGTCTGGATTAACTCGCCGGGAGGCTGTGTCTTTGCCGCAAGCCAGATCTACAACATGCTGATGGACTACAAAGGAAAAGTTACAGTGAAAATCGATGGAATTGCCGCAAGTGCCGCGTCTGTTATTGCCATGGCGGGCGGGGAGGTTTTAATGTCACCGGTATCCATGATTATGGTGCATAATCCTATGACCATCGCCTTTGGTGACACAGAGGAAATGGAAAAAGCCATAGGCATGCTAAGCGAGGTGAAGGAAAGCATCATCAACGCCTATGAGTTAAAGACCGGCCTTTCAAGGGTGAAGCTGTCGCATCTTATGGATGCCGAGAGCTGGTTTAATGCCAAAAAAGCAGTAGAGCTTGGCTTTGCAGACCAGATCATGTTTTGGGATGCTAATGTGTCGGCTCCTGCAAACGAAGGAACAATCTTTAGCAAAGTGGCGGTTATCAACTCGCTTATGAGCAAGCTGCCGCGCAAAGAGAAGATCTTAGGCAAACCCATTAGCGAGCTCGACACAAGACTTGAACTATTAAAATTACAAGGAGGCAATTGAAAATGAATAAAACTTTAGAACTGCGTGAAAAAAGGGCTAAGGCCTGGGAAACAGCGAAAGCGTTTCTCGATTCAAAAAGAGGAAATGACGGGATAATCTCTGCGGAAGACACCGCGACCTACGAGAAAATGGAGGCAGATGTGGTGGCGCTTGGCAAAGAAATCGACCGTCTGGAGCGCCAGGCCGCAATTGACCTTGAGCTTTCCCTTCCTGTCAACAAGGCTATCACCAACGCCCCCGCCGACACGCCCGGCAAGGATTTGACCGGCAAGGCATCAGCAGAATACAAGAAGGCATTCTGGAATGCCATGCGCTCCCAAAAGCCAAAGTACGAGGTCATAGACGCCCTGCAGGTTGGCTCTGATCAAGAAGGCGGCTACCTTGTGCCTGATACGTTTGAGCGTACGCTCGTCGAAGCCTTAGAAGAAAAAAATATCTTTCGCCGCTTGGCAAGCGTCATCACCACCTCAAGCGGCGACCGCAAGATTCCCGTTGTGGCAAGCAAGGGCACCGCATCTTGGGTGGACGAGGAAGGCGCTATCCCTGAGAGCGACGACAGCTTCTTGCAGGTGTCAATCGGTGCACATAAGCTTGCGACCATGATTAAGGTTTCCGAGGAACTCCTAAACGACTCCGTATTCGACCTTGAAAACTACATCGCAAGAGAGTTTGCCCGCAGAATCGGCGGCAAGGAAGAAGAAGCGTTCCTATTAGGCGACGGCACAGGCAAGCCGCTAGGCATCCTTGCCGCAACGGGCGGTGGCCAGACAGGCGTGACAACCGCAGCAGCCGCTGCCATCACGCTAGATGAAATCCTTGATTTGTTCTACAGTCTAAAAGCGCCATACCGCAACAAAGCGGTCTTTGTGATGAACGACTCCACCGTCAAAGCAATCAGGAAACTAAAAGACAGCACCGGCCAGTACCTCTGGCAGCCGTCTATCCAAGCGGGAACACCCGACTCTATCTTAAACCGTCCCCTTTATACTTCGGCATATATGCCTGCCATCGAGGCTGCAGCAAAAAGCGTGGTATTCGGTGATTTTAGCTATTATTGGGTCGCTGACCGCCAAGGGAGGGTGTTCAAGCGACTGAGCGAACTTTTTGCCGTAACTGGCCAGGTTGGCTTTATGGCCACTCAGCGCGTGGACGGCAGGGTTATCCTGCCGGAAGCTATCAAGATCCTTCAGCACAAAACAGTGTAGGGGTGCGGCCGCATGAGTGTGATTGATAACCTGTTGCCTAAAGTCAAGGCGAATTTGATTCTGGAACACGGCACGGACGATGAGCTCCTTTTGGGCTTTATCCGCGCCGCTGTGTCTTATGCCGAAAGCTACCAGCACATTGCAGAGGGCCATTACTTTGATAACACCATGCCGCCCACCACCGAACAAGCTGTGATTATGCTATCCAGCCATTTCTATGAAAGCAGAGACGGCTCGACAGCAGGCTTTTTTGCAGATAACGTGCAGGCAAGTCAGCAGGTGTGGCACACGGTTAATCTGCTACTGCGGCTTGACCGGGATTGGGGGAAAAGCATATGAGCTTTGGCAAAATAAGTACTTTTATCGATATCATTTCCACTGTGCCTGTTAAGGACAGCGAGGGTTTTGCGGTCACCGGCGACACCATTCTCACCTCCGTCCGGGCCTACAAAGAGGACAGGCGCGGCAATGAAAAATGGGCGAACATGGCGGCCTTCTCTGAGGCGTCGGCCCTCTTTCGCTTCCGTAAAATCCCCGCCCTTGTGCTTACGGCACAGATGGTTATCGTTTGCGATGACGGGCGCTACAACATTTTGAGCGTCGAGGACGTGCGCGGGCGCGGCATGTATCTTGAAGTTCTGGCAAAGAAGGTGATTTCCGGTGGCTAAAGCCAAAGTATCGATGCCGGAGGAATTTCTCCTGAGGCTGTCGCGGCTTGGAGAAAAAACAGATGAAATAATCACAAAGATGCTTGAAGCGGGCGGCGAGGTTGCGTTGGAAAAGGTTAAAGACAACCTGGAAGCGGTTATCGGGCGCGATACCTTGCACACATCGCGCTCTACGGGCGAACTTGTCGATGCACTAGGCATATCGCCGGTCAAACTCAGCAGAGACGGCACGCTAAATATCAAAGTCGGTTTTTCCGAGCCTCGGCGCGATGGCCTAAGCAACGCTATGCTCGCAAACATTATCGAACATGGCAAACACGGACAACCCGCAAAACCGTTTCTAGCCCCGGCAAGAAGCACCTCCAGAAAGGCAGTCATCAAGACGATGACGGAGGCCTTTGACCTGGAGGTGGAGAGCTTGTGAGCATTCTGGCTGGACTAAATGCGCTGTTAACCGGCGTAATCCCAGTTGAAACTGGCATCTTTAGCGGCAAGGCCCCGGATGAGTACGTCGTCATTACACCGCTCTTGGACATTTTTGAAGTCCACGCCGACGACGTTCCGGGGCTTGAGGTGCAGGAAGCGCGGCTGTCGCTCTTTTGCA
>JAGXTN010000011.1 GCA_018333455.1 Dethiobacter sp.
AGTATCTGGAAACTCTTAACGAGCAACCAGTAGTGGTGTTGGGTACGCCAAAGATGTACAGGTTTGACGGATGTTCTTTCGTCGCCTAGAATCTTGAAGCTCTCCATTTCAATGGAGAGTAGTTCACATTTATTCAATACCAGAAACCTGAGCGAGGAAATCCTCTGGGTTGCAAAATATTTGCAAATGCATTTTAATTCTATGCAAAAAATCAGCGCCTCCCGAAAGCTCTGGAAGCCCTGACTTTACTGTGTTTTTATGGCACGCCTGGTAGGATTCGAACCTACGACCCACGGATTAGAAGTCCGTTGCTCTGTCCCCTGAGCTACAGGCGCATCTCCAAACTCGCATGACTGAAAACGCAAACAAACTGCAGCTCCATCCGCAAAGAATCCCAAAGCTAAATGGAGCGGGTGATGGGAATCGAACCCACGTAACGGGCTTGGAAGGCCAGCGCTCTACCATTGAGCTACACCCGCCTGCTAAAAAATCCGGCAACGAAAGCAGCGAGAAAACGCCTAGCTTTGCCTTTGAGGAATTGAGCCAAGGTCATTATACCACTAACTGAGACCGAGACGCAAGCCCTTCCTTTTTCCAGCCTTCTGCGCTGCAGGAATTCTTCCAAAGGCAATGGCTCTAAGCAGAAATATCCGATCCTTCATGGTCTTACCACCATTTTACTATTAGACTGACAAAACCTCAAGCTATGTCCATGCGCGTGTGAACCATTTGCTTTGGAACCCTTTATCACAACAGGATAGCCTACTTTCTTTCTATTCCAGTGCCAGCAGTGCGGCACCCAGCGCTCCGGCAAACTGGCACAATTCCGGCACAAATACGGGACGACCCAGCTCTTCGGCCAGTGTCCTCCGAATTCCCCGGTTCAGCGCTACGCCGCCGGTGAAGGCGACCTTTTCCCCTACACCAAGCCTTCTGGCCATGGCCGCAACCCGTTTGCCCACCGAGCGGTGCAGCCCGGCGATAATCGCGCCTTTCGGTTCACCGGCGGCCAACAGGCCGATGATCTCCGATTCGGCAAAGACTGCGCACATGCTGCTGATGGCTGTTTCCGCACGCGCGTCTTCCTCGTCCGAGAGCCTCTGTAAGTCCAGCCCCAACGCCGCCGCCGTCACCTGCAAAAAGCGACCCGTCCCGGCTGCGCATTTGTCGTTCATGGCAAACTCCGTTACTCTGCCTCGCTCATTGATCCGCATCACCTTGCTGTCCTGGCCGCCAACGTCGATGATGGTGTCGGTACCGGGAAGCAGGTAAGCAACACCTTTGGCGTGGCAGCTGATTTCCGTCACAGTCTTGTCGGCCCCTTTATAGGAGACACGCCCGTAGCCGGTAGCCACTATGCTGATATCTGCCCGTTCGATACCGGAGGCGGCCAAAAAACCGGCAACCAGTTTTTCCCCTGCGTCCCGCGGATTCCAGCCGGTAGAGGCCACAGCGGTACGAATATCATCTCCGTTGAGCAAGACTCCTTTAGCTGCAACAGAGCCGATATCGAGCCCCAGTGCAATCATTTCTCCACCATCTCAAGCAGCGCCTGAATGCGCACTTTCAAGCTTTCGGTATCGGATAAGGAATAATCGCTCTCCAGCTGTAAAAACGGCAACCCTGCCTGCCTGCATAGCTTGTTCACTTCACGCGACTCAATACTGTAGGTATGACAGGCCTGCCAGGTCAGGTCGATCATGGCTTCGACGGCAAAATCGACCGCCATGCTTCTCAGCAGTTCCATCCGCCCGGTATTTGGCGTCATACAGGAACAGGGAATTTTCAGGTATTTATCGGCCAGGGCCACAAGCGGATCCTCAAACGACATGTCGGTCTGCAGAGGCAGTGTTTTGTAACCGGTACAGTTCTCCAGCGCCACCACAGTACCATCAAGTTCCTCCACTAGGCTCACCACTTTTTCACTGCCAAGTCCGATGGGACAGCCGGTGATCAGTACGCGCGGTTTACCCGCCGCTACACTGCCTCCCGCCGACAGGCTCTCACGAAGAGCATCCAGCATGCGGATGTTTTCTTCCTTATCTTTATTGAACCCGCGTGACCAGATCACGGTGAGCAATTCCATGCCGCTCAGCGCCGGCGGTTCCTGACGGTTTAAGTCGCAAACAGCCTTGGCTGCCGCCGATTCCCGATTTACCAGGTCAATGGCCTCCCACAGCGCAGAATCTGCAATTTCTCTGCCCAGCTCGGTTTCCAGGCGAGTCCGCAGCTGGCGCAGCTCATCCACCCACATTTCGAAAGATTTCTTGCTTGTTTTCATATAAGGCAGCTGCATCACGTGAACAGGCTTAAATTCCCCCATGAATTCAAACATTTTTTTCTTGCCGTCGCAGGTTGTCTCCCCCACGATCAGGTCGGAAAAGTTGAAAAACGGGCATTTATCTGTTACCGCAAAGCCATAGGAAGATTTGATCAGCGGGCATAGGTTACGGGGCAGAGTTTCTTCCGCCGTCGCGATCGGTTCCTCTTTTGTGCCGCACAGACCAACTGGCACCGCACCGGCTGCCAGAGCCAGCTCCTGCGGGAAAAAGGTACAGTAGTAGCCCACCACTTTGCCGCCCTGTTCCTTCCACTCTTTTAGTCGAATCACATTTTCCCCGCGGATTCTCATAAACTTCTCAATATGCTCTTCATGTTCTTTTGACAAATCTTTCTCCCCTTCCGACCGGTTGAGCCGATACTCCACTAAAATAGAAAAGACCGATTTTACGGGCATTTCTAGCTTTCTGGTTGACATAAAAATGCTGTATGTTTAATCTATTTTAGGGTTTTTTAATCGTATAGTGTGTAAGTAGTGTGTATTTTCTTATGCCTGAAAACATCCTATTGGCCTATATTTTTTGCGCATGAACATGTGTCTGAGGAGAGAAGAACCTGTTATTGAACTTGAGACATGTCCCCAAAATATATCTTTGAATTTGCGCGGTTAACCAACTCGACCCTGGTAGTCTCGGGATTTTATACGCAGAACCCTGCTCAGCAGTAAGGTTTTAAATACTGTCAATTCCTCTAGGCGCAATAAAGCCAGTAGTGCCGAGTAGACCAAAACTCCCACAGTTATAGCGCTACCAAGCCTTAGCACCTGCGGCAGGATTTCAGTACCACCCCAAATAACAGCCGCCTGACGGTAAACAAGCGCTACCGAGCCGCCCATCACCAAGGCAGCCAATAATATTTTTAGCGTTGCGACAGCCGTCTTGCGTCCTTCTAGGAAGACGAACTTATGGCGCAGCTTCAATAGTAAGAGTAACAGTTTTACCGTAGCAGCCAGCGAGGTAGCCAGAGCCAATCCGCCATGGGCCAGATACCTGACCAAAATTAAATTTAGCACCACATTAAGCAAAATGCTCAGCAGCCCTATTTTCAGCGGTGTCAGCGTATCCTGCATGGCAA
>JAGXTN010000041.1 GCA_018333455.1 Dethiobacter sp.
CAGAAGATGTGCCGTGGATTTTCTACGTGCAGAGCGGCGCCCTATATGCCCGCTACTGGCAGGAGCCCCCGATTATGCTTGCCAGTGGCGTATCAAAAATAAGTACAATCAGAGGATGGCTGCCTGTAACGCGAGAGCACCACAACGACCAAGGGCTAATCGTCGGTTACATCAAAACAGACGGTTTCATCTACTACAGAGCATACTGCCACCAGCCTGACGGCACAAGAATTTGGGAGGTCGAGCGCAGGGTTTCAGGGTTTGTGGCCACAGCTACAGATATTGCGCTCTTTCGGACAAATGACTTTAGAGTAGGGTTTCTGGCGACGGTAAACGCTTCAATGCAATGGAGCCTAACTACGAGAAATTATGCCGGCATGAGCATCTTCCCCGATTTGGTGACAGCAGCGCTAAGCAACCTATCTTTTGAAGTTATCCCGATACAAAATCGTAATACTTACAAAAGTGAACAGCTTACAGCGGCGTTAAGCAATCTGGGACTGCTTGTCAGCCGTCCGATTACTCCAATTGTGCTCTCAATCTCAAACCAATTAAATGATTGGCGGATTCTCATAAAATTCAGCCACGCGCTCTCGCAGAATTTGGCGAGTAGCACTTTGAGGAATAGCTTTGCAGTAAGAGATGCTTTAGGCGTCTCTTTTGCGATTCTTTCGACCTCGGCCGGCGCTGACCAAGCAGAACTCTACCTAAATATGATAAACTTCGGCGCTGCAAAAAACGATCTGATCGTAACATTTGCAAGCGGCGCGGCTGATGGAATAACCAGCGCTTTAACAAGCAATAACGACGGCTGTGAGTTTAATGTGCTTTCTTTCTCCGTGTCGTTCACAGCGTTGATTGAGCCGCCAAGAGGCTTTGCAAGGGATCATTTGGCGACCGGTTTAACACAGATGAGCTTTAGCGTTCTGCAAGTGTTTTACCGGAATGCGTTTACAGCTGAGCATCTAACGGCAAGCATCAGCCATCTATCATTTGTAGTTACAAGAGTCGGCGGCAACCCGCTCTAAGGAGGGAAAGAGCATGAAAGTAGAAACGGCTATCACGTTGCACAACCGTTTTGATGTTGAAGTCAGGGATGCCCTAAGCGGTGAACTGAAGCAGCAAGTAAGAGCATATAATATTGTGCTAGACCAGATGTGGACACGGTTATGTGCCGGCAATGCATATTTTGTCAATATCCACTTCGGTACAGGCACAGGCGCGCTCGCGGCCACAAGGACATCGTTATTTACCCATCTTGGCACTAGAGCGGCAACTGATGACACGCTTGTGCGCGCCTTCCCGAATTCGTCGTGGCGGCGCAGGGTTGTGCTTAACCCGGAGGAATTTGTCGGCGCGAGTCTCTCTGAGGTGGGCGTGGCTTTCGGTACGGGAACGACAAACCTTGTGACTCACGCGTTGCTTGAAGATGCGGCCGGCAATCCGATCACAATTCTTAAGACAAGCGTAGATGTTGTCACGATTTTTGCGACTATCTTTGTTACATTTAGTGCGCCTGCTGATGTTGTCTATATCAATATGCCAAATGGCAACGGCCTTGTGAATTATTTGATTGGCGGCGCTGCTGCACCAAGCGGCGTGTTTTCGCTTGGCGAGGCGGTCGGCGCAGGCTCCACACAAATGACAGGACTCGGCTCACAGCCGGCGCTTGGAAGCACTGCTGCCGCCACGTGGACGGCAGATACCGCAAACAGAAGGCGAACCACAGGAATTATGCGCTTTGGCACAACTGTTGGCAACGGACACGCCGCCGAGTATATTTTTAGCAACGTGTTTAGGGCAAGGCTGCCTTTGGCAAACGTCTTTACCGGGCAGGCCTACGTTAATGTACCGGTAGGTAACGGTGACGGTGCGACGCGCGATTTTGTGTTGCCTTCAAGGAATATACGGCAGGAGTCAATAGCTGTAAAGCTAAATAATCTCTCCACAGTGGCGTTTACGCGGACGCTGATAGGCGCCGGAGGCAATTATTGTTTTAACATGCCTTCGCCGTCGCACAATAGCGGTGTAGCGCTCTCTGCTGATGGCACGCTCTTTGCTCTCACAATAGCGTTCAACCCTGTTGTTTTGACACATGATCGCGTCGGCCTAGTATGGGTCAGGCGCCCTGACCCTGCCATAATTCCTGCGGGGGACGGGCGCAGCGTAGCTCTTTCTGCTGATGGCAGGGTGCTTGCTGTTGGACATTTTAGTTTGCCTCGCATCTCGACCTACGACTGGAACGGCTCTGCCTGGATCAGGCGGCCTGACCCTGCGGTATTGCCTGTGGGCGAGTGCTGGGGGCTGGCGCTCTCGTCTGATGGCAGGGTGTTTGCTGTGGCGCATGAATTTTCGCCCTTTATGTCTATCTATGATTGGACAGGCGTTCTTTGGGCGAGACGCCCTAACCCTGCCGTACTTCCAGCCGGTGCCGGCAACGCCGCTGCCCTTTCTGCCGATGGCAGGGTGTTTGCTGTGGCGCATAATACCACGCCGTTTATCTCGACATATGATTGGAGCGGCTCTGCTTGGGTCAGGCGCCCTAATCCTGCCGTACTGCCTGCCGGTCACGGCAGAGGCGCAGCACTTTCTGCCGATGGGTCAGTGCTAGCTGTCGGGCATGACACTTCGCCTTTCTTTTCGACCTACGACTGGAACGGCACAGCTTGGCTCAGGCGGCCTAACCCTGCAGCCTTGCCACCCTGGGGCGCGAGTGTTGCCCTTTCTAGTGACGGTGCAGTGCTTGCTGCAGCGGCGACTATGTTGCTATATGACTGGAACGGTTCCGCTTGGCTTATGCGGCCTGCCCCTGTTGTTTTCCCTGTCACAACGGGTGAAGACATAGCAATTTCAGCTGATGGGTCGATGATTGCAGTAGCTTCGGGTTGGTCGCAAGGCATCACGAGGGTTTATGACGTTGCCGCAAGAACTACCAGAATCAGGTTCGACACAGCACCGCCGGCAGGAGCGAGCATAACAGCGGATTACATCGTTGACGGGGTGCATAAGACAGACCAGTTTGTTATCGATGTGGGATTTAGCATCCAGTACGGAACTCCGGCTTAAAGGAGGCAGAAGCAAATGATTAGAGGTGTTGTTAATTGTGCTTGCGCTCAGATATTTGGGTTTGAAACCATGCAGGAAAAAATCTGCTGCCCTGATTGCAAGGAAGAATTTTATGCCA
>JAGXTN010000141.1 GCA_018333455.1 Dethiobacter sp.
ATCTGATTACTGCTCCAGCGCTCTCTGCTTAACGTTTTGCAGTATTGCCTGACAACCACTTTCAGGTGGTCTGTTTTGCTGTGTCCTTTTTGGGGGTAGTGTGTAAAATCACAGTGTTTCAAACTTACCACCTAATAGGCCAAACTCAGTTTCAGTTAATTCACTAAACGGCAAAATTTGCCTGTCTGGGTACTCCCCCTTTCCCCGCAAAGATTGTAAGGATAATGTTTCAACCGATGCTTGACGAGCGCATCCAGACAGAATGAGCAGGGCAAAAGTTATAGTTAAAATGACAGCAGCAACAGTTTTTTTCACAGGCTACTCCTCCCTGTAATCGTTTGCCTCATTGCAGTCCACATGTCGCTTGTCACCAAACCCAGCCGCCAGAGGGAGATACCCTGCAGACGATAGCGCTTAGCAACACCAATTTTGGGGATAATGCTTTCCGCTGTTTCGCTCGGAGCCGAGATGGCCAGAACAAGCTTCTCCCGGGGGACAACGGCCAGCGCCATCTCCACTGCCCGCACCACCCGGTTTAGCGGTTCAGTCTTTGGTCCGTAATCGTGGGCCATAACGACAATGCGGTCGGCTAATTGACCGAGTGCTGCATAATCATAGCCGCGGAAGCAATGTTTCGTTCTACGGCAAACATCAGCGATACTGTTGTAATTTTTCCGAAGCTCACTTGACGACTTAATTATTGTACTCAAATTTCTCACTCCCGATAACCAAATATATGCCGAAATTATACCCTTATAAGACTAAAATAACAAGAGCAAACTTGCCTGCGCATGCCAGGCGCGGTGCGGGAAATATTATCCTAATCGAAATCCTGGCCTGACTAAAACTTTTATCTTTTTTTGTTCGTTATAATATATGAAATGGTGGTGAGCAATAAATTGCAGACTGATAGTGAGCTGATTACAGAAATACTAAATGGCAGTCAGGCTGCTATGGAAATTTTAGCGCGTCGGCATTATGAAGCTGTTTTTGCCTACGTATATAGACAGACCGGGGACTACCATACGGCCTCAGACGTAACGCAAGACATTTTCATAAAAATGATGAAAGGGCTTTCCACATACCGCGAGCGCGAAAAATTCAAAAGCTGGCTCTTTAGGATTGCCGTAAACTGCTGCCGTGATAGTTATCGTTGCGCTTCTGCCAGAACTGCCCGTGAAGTGGAACTGGATGCAGACTCCCTGGGCGGTCAGAGTAACATGTGGGATATTTTCAGCAAGAGCGCGGAAAGAGAGAATATCCAAGAGGCACTGGACTTTCTGCCTGAGTTTCAGAAAGAAGTAGTGCTTCTTCGGTTTTACCACGATCTAAAGCTAAAAGAGATCGCCGGTATAACAGGGAGAGGGGAGGCAACAGTCAAGTCACGTCTTTACCAGGCTCTGGAAAAATTGAAAAAACGCCTATTGGCGGGAGAAGGTGAGTTAAGTGCAAACAAAAAAAACAGGTTCAAACCATAAAAAAATAATTAATGACAGTGAACTGACGCGGCTGGAAAATCTGCTTATCCGTTACAACATTCCCGCTGTTCCGCATCAACAAATCGAGAGAACCGTAGAAAGTTTGCGTCAATATGTTCCTAAAAAGCAAAGTTTATGGAACAGACACGCGGAGGGATTGGCGGATGTTTTAACTACGGCGCGCCATGACGCTCCTTTCTTTAGTGGGGGATACTGGCTGGCCTGTCTAGCTTTCTTTGCTATGGGGTATTGGGTTATAGCTATCGCTAAAGACAATGCGTATGCAACTGTGCTCCTGATGGCGCCGATTCCTTTTATTTTAGGCCTGCTGGAACTGTTTAAGGGACGGGACGCCGGAATGACAGAGATGGAAATGTCCTGCAAGCTTTCCATCCGCGAACTGATTTTGGCCCGCATGGTAGTCATTGGGGCATACAGTATTTTGCTAAATACGTTGCTGTCCGTTTTCATTTATTATTCACAGCCCGGTGCTTATTTTTGGCAGCTGACTCTGATTTGGCTGACTCCGTTTACTTTTATATCCGCTATCGCCTTATATATCGCCCAGAAGGTTAGAAGCGGATACGCTGTGGCTTTCTTCCTGGCAACCTGGATAGCAGCTGTATTCATCATGCAGACGACAGGATATGCAATTTATCTGCAAACAGTTAATACATTGGCGTATTTGTTAATCATCATCTTTTCTACGATTGTTCTGATTTATGAAACCCTTAAAATGACAGACAAGTTTTTATCAACCACAGAAAGGTGGAGTCATTGTGAATCTGGCATCTGAAAATCTCGGCAAAAAATTTGGCTCTTTTCATGCGGTAAAAGATTTTTCGTTTACGTTTACAGAGGGAGTATGTGGTTTGATTGGACCAAACGGTTCAGGGAAAACCACGTTGATGCGGATGCTGGTAGATATTTTAAGGCCCACAAGCGGCCGGGTTCTTTTCAATGGTACGGATATTGCGATTCTCGATGAACGTTACCGGGATGCTTTGGGCTACCTTCCCCAGTATTTCGGCATGTACCGCAACTTCTCCGCCGAAAAGTTTCTTTATTATATGGCTGCTCTTAAAGGCTTACCAACTGAGCAGGCCCGGAAAAAAACTGATGAACTGCTGGAACTGCTCAATCTTAAAGATGTAAAAAAGAAACAAATAGGCACTTTTTCCGGAGGGATGAAACAACGGTTGGGAATTGCACAGGCCCTTTTAAATAATCCTCGAGTGCTTATATTAGATGAGCCTACGGCAGGGCTTGATCCGAACGAACGCGTTCGCTTCCGCAACTTAATCACCCAAATCTCCGGCGATCGTATTGTTTTGCTGTCCACCCATATTGTTTCCGATGTGGAAAACACAGCAACGCAGGTCTTATTTATGAAGGAAGGCAGCATATTAAAGAGCGGTTCGCCGGAAGCGCTTGTTAAGGAATTAGTTGGGAAAGTATGGTCAGTTACCGTTCCTGACGCTGCGCTGATAAGTTTACGAAAACTTTATAAAGTGGGCAATATGAACCGCAAAAACGGCAATTTGGAGGTAAAAGTCATCAGTGATGAAAAACCCTTTCCTGACGCGCTGCTGGTACAACCGACACTGGAAGAATTGTATCTAAGCTACTTTGAGCTTGAGGAGGCGGAAGCATGTTTGAGCTTGTAAAGTTTGAGCTATATAAAATTGTATCCAGAAAGTTTAATATCCTTGCCTTGTCAGTATTTATCCTGCTGTATTTCTTTTCTATTTCTCAATTTAACTTGGAATATATTCAACACTTTAGGAACATGCATATTGAGTGGAAGGGTCCCCTTACCGAAGAGAGGGTTGCTATCGCCCGGCAGGAACTGCGTGAGTTGGAAGCACAGCGGGAGGAAGACTGGGAAAAATATAGAGCAGACCACCAAAATCAAAACGGAGTCATTTTTGAATGGGATGAAACTTTAGGCTCTAAACTTGATGTGCGTTTTGATCTTGCAAACCGGTGGGAGCGTTTTGAGAACCGCAACGCCCTCCTCGCTGATCTGCGAGCAGAAATTCGCACTGCGGAAGCCGCCGGTTTAAGGGATTTTGATTATTCGAAAAACTTAATGCATTATAATATGTTAAGCGGCCTTAAGCCCCCTTCAGGAGATTATTTCCGAGGCTGGGGGCAACTAATAGATTTTGCGAAGACCTTTGGCTTTGTTATTCTAGGCGCCCTGATCTTGCTGACATTGGCGCCGGTCTTTGCGGATGAATATGCAGTCAAGATGGATAGCTTGATTCTTTCCAGCCGTCATGGCAGAAAAAAGGTTGTCACAGCAAAAATCGTAGCGTCACTGTTTGCAGTATTCAGTTATGCGGTTATTCTTCTCATCATGAACGTGACTGTAAACAGCGCGCTGTTTAGCCTGGATGGCAGCCGGGTTGCTTTACAGGAGCTGTTTTTATATCGACATTCTCCATTTAATCTTTACGTTTCCCAATATTTTTTCATCCAGCAGGCCACGCATCTCTTTGGCGCCGCCGCGTTCAGCCTTCTTGTCCTTTTGCTATCGGTTTTCAGCCGCAATGCGCTGATCCCGTTTTTTACCGGAGGGGCAATCTATGCAGGCCCCTTTTTTCTAACCCGCGTCTTAAACATTGAGCATGAATTGATCCAAAGACTTATGGATTTCAGCTATAGCCAACTCATAATGGTGGAAGAACTGTTTAGCAATTTCCAAGTTATTAATCTCTTCGGAATGCCTGTCCTTTATTTGCATGCGACGTATTTTCTCTTTCTGCTAATATCTGCCGTAACCATATATTTAATTTACTACGGCTTTGCGAAGCAGCAGGTGATCTGAATATTGCTATACTTGCTCCAGGGAAAAGCAAATTCGTGTCAATCATTTGCTCAAGTTTTCGGAGGGTTGTTATCATGATTTTTCGACAAATTACAATTGAATTAAAAAGGCTGATGACAAGGCCTATCTATCTCATTGCCTTTACGGTTCTTATTTTGCTTGGCATGGGATTGATCTACTTTTCTGTTGGCGACGGAGGACCCGCCGGCCCTGGCGAGCATGCCGCTCCCGATGCAAGCGGTTATTGGACAGCCTGGTCGGCATTGTTAACTGTTGCTCTTCCGGTTTTTCTCTTAATCCCTGTCTTTATTGGGTTTATTGCCGGCGCCAGTCTTGCTGAAGATCGCCATAGCGGATACTGGCAATTTGCCCTGATTCGCGTTAATTCACGTCTAAAGTGGGTATTCGGCAAAATTGTCGGCATATTCGCCGCTTCCTTTGCGGGAAGCAGTTTGTCGTTTCTCTTGCTGGCCGTATTTTCCTTTTTATTATATCCAAGCGCACCGCTGGATGCAGGTATTGTCAGGTTTAATCAGGAATTTTTCAGCACCAACCCCTATCTCTATTTGGGATTAGTTGCCGTTATGCTTGGCTTGGGTGCCGGAACAATGGCTGGTGTTGCCTGTTTGGCGTCAATTTGGATTAAAAACCCCTATGCTGTGGGAGCGTTTCCAATTGCCTTTTTACTTTTTTCAATAGTTCCTTACAGTCTGACCAGGCTTCAGATCCTTGACTTGTTCTCGCTTTTGTCACTTCAGAGAACCGGGCTTTCGTTTGAAAACATAACTTTTTCATGGCTTATTTATCTGATGGTTTGTTATGGCGTAACAATTATTTTCTTTGGTCGGGAAAGTATTTTTAATAATAAGAAAGGGGCATCAAGATGAATAAAGCAATGGCTACCGCAAAAAACGTGGGCAAAGCTTATGGCGAACACTGGGCGCTAAAAGATATTAATCTTGAGATAATGACCGGAGAGATAGTTGGTTTTGTCGGTCCCAATGGCTGTGGTAAAACTACTTTGATTAAAATTTTGGCTGGACTAATAACTCCCACAGAAGGAACTATCAATGTTCCCAAAGAAGGGTTGATACCCGGTTCTGCAGGCATCGGGCTGGCTATGGAGAGCGCACCTTTTGCCGCTCACTTAAGCGGTTATAAAAATTTAGAACTTCTTGCTTATATAAAAAATGTTATTTCTACAAACGAAATCAAGCAAGCAATACAAATAGTTGGACTTGACCCAGGAAGCGGCAAAAAAGTAGGCCATTATTCTTTCGGCATGCGGCAACGTTTGGCTTTGGCCCAAGCAATAATGGAACGTCCGCGCTTACTGCTATTGGATGAGCCGACAAACGGCCTTGACGCTCAGGCAATCATTGAGCTGCGCGACACTCTTAAGTCCTTGGCCAAAGAAAACGGAATCGCCATTTTTTTGGCAAGCCATCTGTTGACCGAAGTTGAAAATGTGTGTGACCGGGTATTGATGGTCAAACAAGGGAAAATAAAAAAGACCTTCAACATTAAAAGCGATAATGAGCGGGTGCCGGTCATCGTTCAAACCACTGACGCGTCAGATATTGAAAAACTGCTCATTTGGCTTAAAGCCCACGGGCAGACCTATCAGGTAATAAAAGCAAATGAAGTGTCAATAGACATAAATATGCCCGTCCCCAAACTGGTTAATTCCCTGGTTCAGGCTAACATTAACATCGAAGGGATAATTAAAAAGGCGCCGACCCTGGAGGAAGAATTTATATCGCTTTTAATTAAAGGAGAATAGGAATGAAAGGATTAATAAAAAATGAACTTGTTCGTTTATTGATCAGTCCCAGGTGGCTGGTGATTATTCCCGCCGCGCTGATTCCCGCGCACCTTTTTGGTGTAGAACTGGCTCGAGCGTTTAATTTCAGCCATCCAAACATCCCGGCGCTAAACGTCTGGGATGGATTTATGCTGACATTTAGCGCCGGGGGCGTTTGGACATTAGCCTATTTTTTCTTACTCGCCTTTGCTTTTATTGCCGGAGACCGCTTTGTGGGAGATAAAGATTCTGGGTATTTATCATGGCTGGTGATAAGGGCTGACGCGGATAAAAAGAAAATATGGACCTCTAAAATCTTGGCAGTTCTGATAGCGGCCTTAATTTACTCAGGCCTATATATGGTAATTGTGGTCGGATATAACGCGGTATTTCTGCCAGTATCTTTTGAGGGCAGCCAGCTAGCTCGCGATCCTTCCGTAATGTACGAAATTTTCCGTATCACTACGTCCCAGCAAACAATAAACTTTTATCAGAATGTATCGCCCTTTATTATTTTTGTTTTAGGCGCCCTGTTCGCCGGATTGGGGTTAGGTGCTATCACCAGTGCGTTGCTGTATCTTACTTTGCTTGTGCAAAAAAGTTTTGTGCCGATGATTATTTTCGCGTTGTTTGCTTTTAGTTCTCATCTTTTTGTTCTTTTCAGAGGATTGGGTTACCATCCGGCTGCTAGGCTAAATTTAGATTTTCACCTCGGCTTTGGCAATATTGAGCCGCAAATGACCTTTTATCACACGATTTCTTTATGGACTTTGATAGTTGTATTGTCAATATATTTAGGCAACAGAAAGATTAAAAAGCTGGAGATATGAAGAGTTTATGACCAACTCAAAAACTGCTAAAATTAGGAAATAGAAAAAAGGTTATATGTCAGAAAAAAATAAGATTCAGAAGAAAGGAGTAAAATCAAGGATGAGAACAAGAGAAAATCTGATTAAAAGTAAACTCGCCGATTCCATTAGTTTTTGTCGTGATGTTTTTTCTTGTCTTGGCGTTTTTTTCTTCTCCCATCTTTTTTCAGGAAGGCAATCCTCTTCCGGTGTTACGGGCTTTAATCGCAGTTGAATTCTTAAATAGAGATCTGGCGCGGGGGTGAGCTTCCGTGCCTTAACAGATAAGGTATGCCCATTTCTTTCGTAAAAGATGGCAGAGCCCAATCGGTCCTTAAAAACCCACCCATCTCAGGCCAAGTAATCAGTTAATGGCTTCTTAGAAGATAACTCGTTCTCAACAAGCCACCATTTGGTAAACGTGTATAGAAAGCCCGAAAATCGCTACGAGGTGAGAAGCGAAGACAATGCCGTTGACAACGTGCAGGTTCACGGTTAGCATTGCAAATATAGGGGGGGTGTGCAAGGCTTAAAATCGTTAAAAGATGCACCGCCTCAAAATGGGGGTTTGCATGTTCACAATTGTACAGTTTAGGAGATAAAGGCAAGAATCCTCCCCATTTCAATGGGGAGATGAATTGCCCCTCGTACTATGTGTATGGTTAATATTCCTGTTAATAATAGTATTTATCGAGTATTTGTGCTATACTATATACA
>JAGXTN010000120.1 GCA_018333455.1 Dethiobacter sp.
CCAAGGACACCCTTGCCTTAAGCTATACACTTCCCACTACTAGGGCGTGTTCGGGACTTTCACCCGTTGGATTGCACCCATGCTGGGCGCACCTGCTTGGGCGGGTTTGAAACCCGCCCCTACGTGGCACGAGCGAGGGCATAAGTGTTCCCTTCTCACATCCCGACAAATTCCCCTCTCCCCTCGGGAGAGGGCTAGGGTGAGGGCCAGATTTCTGCATTCTTGACAACTATGTCTGAAAAAAGGGCAGCCTTCATGTACGAAAATTTTGCTCTAAATCTCGGTAAAACTAGAGGAAATATGCAAATTAGTGCAGAAGTGTTTTATAGGAGGTGGATCAAGGTGGAAGTAAGCTCACTGTTTGACGCTGTTTTCTGGCAGAAAGCCTGGGAAGAAGCATTGGCGCTCGACCAGACTCGGGAGCAAGCAAAAAAATCTGTGGATGTTTGGAACCGCAGAGCAAAAAGTTACAATGATCATGCGGGGACTGAATCGGGCAACATGCGAGTGGAAGAAACACTGGCTTTTCTGGATGCTTATGGAATCTTCAACCGTAAACTGCGCATTCTTGACTTGGGATGCGGACCGGGCAATTTCAGCTTGGCTTTTGCCGAGCGTGGACATGAGGTTGTGGCGCTCGATCCGGCAGCAAAAATGCTGGACATGTTGGCGGAAAAACTGCAGGCAAAACCGGATTGTAAAGCTCTTATTTCAACAGTGCAGGCAGACTGGCATACGCTTTCACTAGCTGAATATGGCTGGAATGGTTATTTTGATTTGGTGTTTGCGTCTATGACACCGGGCGTTAGCGATATAGAAACATTGCAGAAATCAATGGCGGCAGCGAAACACCATGTATATTTGAGCCGCTTTGCAGGTGCGCGAACCCACCCTTCCGTGGAAAAGATCTGGAACCAGTTTCAGGCAAAACCATACTATAGCCTTTCATTAGACGTTCTTTTTCCCCACAACTGGCTGTATGCTATGGGCTACAGGCCTGTGCAGCACTTTGCACGATGGGAGAGGGAGCATACTCAAACACTGGATGATGCGGTGGAGGAGATTAAAAATGTGCTGGCTTTGCGTATGGACCTGGATGAAGTGGCGGAAGAGGCTATCCGCTGCTATGTGGAAGAGCGTGTAGACAGAGAAGGCATGTTTACTGAAGTGAAAGGGGCAACATCCGCAATGTTGCTCTGGAATGTCGAAAAGAGAGTATTGACTCGATTGGGAGGATGATTGTGGCAATTACAATCGAAGGGGCGCTCAGGCATAGAAAGCTATATATCGGCAAACAGGTTCGGTTGCATTGCGATGGCACGGAGCAGGAGTGCAGGGCAAAGGTTGTGGAAATTCAGCAGGGGACGATGTTGCTCGAGCTATTTGCTGGTGACAATGACGCGCTAAAGCTGCTTTCACAGGAACAACTGACTGTGGTTTTCGTAGTGCCTGATGATGCTGCTTACTCTTTAAGTGCTAAAATTATCAATTACGATGAGCCTGCACGGCTGCTGCGACTTACTCAGGAGGCTCCGCTCACCAGGACAGAAAAGCGCAGTGATTATCGCCTGAGAACAGCAAAGTTAATTTATGTAGCTTTGTGTAAACAGTCGGGTGATGGAGGGGAGGTCTGGCAACAGGCTAGTTTGCTCGATATTTCCCGGAGCGGTGCGAGTGTTTTGACTGTCCTGCCGGTTAGTCAAAACGATGAGTTAAAGGTCTGGATTCCGCTTGAAGAAGTCGACCATATTTTAGAAGCGGGTACTAGGGTGGTGCGGGTTTCAACAGGGGAGGCGGAGCAACTGATTCTAGGGCTGAGCTTCAGTGAGCTGAGCCTTACTGACCAAGAAAAGATTCTTGATTATATTCTCAAAGAGTGGGGAGAGGGAAAATAGAAGCAAAATAAAAAAGGCACGCCTGCGGGCGTGCTTATTTTAGTTAAATGGTGTGCCCGCAGGGATTCGAACCCTGATTTCAGGCTTCGGAGGCCTGCGTGATATCCCTTTCACAACGGGCACAAACGCATAAACAATGATAACATTCCAAGGCCGGAAAGTCAAACGGTTTTAAACGGGAATGTGTTTTAGACGGGAATCACTGGAATTAGACGGGGCATACTAGTGCAAAGCGAAGCAAGGGGAGCGGTGTTTCTTGCAAAAGCGGCGGATACTGACAGTAGTGCGTCCAGCAGAAGGCGGAATTAAAGCGCATGTGTTAAATCTTTTGCGGCATTTGCAAAGTGATTTTCATTTTACTGTAGCCTGCCCGCCCGAACAGGTTGCTGATTTTCAGGGTACAGGCTGCGAGGTGATTGCGGTTTCGCTAGTTGGCAGGCTGCACCCGTATTACGACATTCAGTCAGCTAGGCAGCTTTGCCGTATGCTTTGCTCCCACAAATACAGCTTGCTTCATGCACATGGCTTTAAAGTGGCGCTGCTCTCTCGGCCGGTGTCCCGTTACTGTAAAGTCCCTTGCTTAGTCACAATTCACGGTGATCTGGCTCATGGTGGAACGGCGAAGTATAGACTGGTTTACCGCAAAGCCGAGCGGGCCTTGTCAGGTTGGGCGGAGGGATATGTCACCGTTTCCCATTGGCTGGCCGAGCTGCTTATTGCAGATTTTCGCGTGCCTGCAGAACGGATTGTCATCATTCCTAATGGAATATTATTAAACACTGGTGAAAGCTTTAGCCTTGGGGAATTGCCGTTTACTGCCGAAGTGCCGTTAGTGGGGACAGTGGCACGACTTGCTCCGCAAAAAGGGGTTGAGCACTTTCTCTTGGCGGCTAAAGAACTGGCACACATCTTCCCCGAGCTTCGGTTCATGGTGGTAGGTGATGGGCCGCTTCGCATGAGGCTTGAACGACTGTGCGGTGAACTTGGTATAGTAGATAAAGTATATTTTGCCGGATTCCGGCAGGATGTCCCGGCTATTTTGCAACGTTTGCACCTTTTTGTTCAGTCATCGGTGAGTGAGGGTCAGGGGATTACAGTCTTGGAAGCTATGGCGGCGGGATGTCCGGTGGTGGCAAGCGCTGCGGGAGGCTTGAAAGAGTTGATCAAAGACGGCGAAACCGGGCTTCTCGTTCAACCGGGAAATCCTCATGCCTTGGCGCAAGCTGTGGCCCAGTTACTCCGGAATAAGCAATTGCGTCAGCAGATTACGGTAAAGGCAAGAATATTTGCAACCAAGTATGACCTGGCAGAAATGATTACGAAAACGCGAGAAGTATATCTCCGCATCCTGGAAGGGAGGTGGCCGGCTTAATACGAGGCGGTTCCCTAGTGGTAGTTTTCCTGATATTGTTGTGGTTAAGTCCTGTTGACGCTCAGCCGCTTGGGAAAGTGGTAGTTGTCTCTATAAACCGTACCAGTCTGTTCCAGGCAGCGGCAGACAAGTCCATGGCACCATGGTTTGCCCGCGGTTCTGTGGGCTTGTTGAACATTTCTACCGCCGCCCGCCCGCTGCCAGCCCATCTTTATGTGACTATGGGAGCCGGATCTAGAGCAGTCGGTGCAGACAGTGCCCGGCTGGCTTTTACGGCAGATGAGCGGCATAACGGGACAGTTGCCCGGGAGGCGTTTCTGCGCCGTACCGCAGTCACCCCGGAAGGGAAAATTTTGCATTTAGGGATGCCGGAAATCAATCGCCTTAACCAGGCGTTACGTCATCCGGTACAGCCGGGGCTGCTGGGGGATATGTTGCGCCTAAATGGCAGGGTGGCGGCAGTTATCGGTAATGCTGACGGGTTGCTGGTCTCCCGAGAAGCAGTAACATTTTTGGCGGATGGCTCAGGGCAGGTACCTTTAGGTGATGTGAGCCGGCAGATGCTAAAACGAGATAATGCTTTTCCCTTTGGTTGGCGGACTGACCGGGAAAGAGTATGGAGTTTCTTCCGGGAAGTATTTGAGGAAGCAGATGTGGTGCTGGTCGAGTGGGGCGATTTTTCCAGGCTTGACGAATATCGGCCGTCAATGGCTCCTGCTCCGGCTTTAGCGAGAGAGCAAGAAATCTTCCAAGATCTTTCCTGGTTTTTGGAGAGAGTGTTTGCTCAGTTATCACCTGCCGATGTTTTGCTGCTTGTTTCTCCAGTGTCTCCAGCGGGTGAAAGGGGTCGGTTCGGCTACATGGTGGCGATAGGCGAGCCATTTCCGCCGGGAACTCTGTTATACTCCGGCACCACCCGGCGTCTTGGCCTTGTAGCCATTACAGATCTTGCGCCTACTATCTTGGCTCAGCAAGGCTTGATCAGGCCGATGGCAATGCTGGGGATGCCTATAAGCGCCGGCGGATCCGGCGACCCGTCTGCGCTGCTAGAGATGCAGACTGAAATTGGCAGGATTTTTCAACTGCGGGTTCCTTTGTTAAGAGGTTACGTTTTCTTGCAAATAGTGATTGTTTTGGGGGCACTAATTAATCTTTTTGCGCGCCTAGTCTCATTTAGTTGGTTTGAACCACTGCTTTTAGCCCTTTTAACTGTACCGCCGCTTTTGCTCATTCTGCCGCTGCAACTACTATCGCCGGAGGCAGGGTTTGTGCTGGCAAGTTTTACGGTAGTAATCACAGTAGCTCTGTTACAAAAATTAGTGAAGGGGCAGTTATTTCAGTTTGCGTTAGTGGGGCTGTTTACTTCTGCGCTCATCGTGGCCGACCTGTTACGCGGAGCAGAGTTGATGAAAGTCTCTGTCCTAGGTTACGACCCGGTGTCTGGGGCGCGTTACTACGGTTTGGGAAATGAGTATATGGGTGTGCTGGTTGGCAGTAGCGTCTTAGGCTTTGCTGCCATCATCACATTGTGGCCTCGGTTTAAGCGACTGCTCTTAGTGTTAACAGGTGTCTATTTCCTAGGGGGAGTGCTGCTGATTGTGGCGCCGGGAGGCGGAGCCAATTTCGGAGGGATGGTGACAGCATTGACGGCATACTTAGTGACACTCGTGCTGTTAGGGCAGATTCGTTCGTCCTGGTTTAGTGTGGCGGTCGTGCTACTTCTCCTAATAGCAATAAGCGTCAGTGCATTGTTCATTAATTTACGGCTCCCGCAAACCGAGCAGTCCCACTTGGGACGGACTGTGACATTGTTTCAGCAAGCCGGTTGGCAGGTGCTTCAAGATGTCGTCTCCCGCAAAGCGGAGATGAACAGCAGACTTTTTCGCTACTCTCTGTGGAGTCGTGCCTTTTTAGTCTTCCTGGTGATGCTTGCTGTGCTCTTCTATCGTCCGCGCGGCATTCTACAAGACATGCAGAGACAGTTTCCCCAGCTTTCTGCTGGGTTTTGGGGAATTATTGTCGGCAGTGCAGCCGCTTTCTTGTTTAATGATTCCGGGGTAGTGGCGGCTGCCACAACGTTGCTTTACGCGGGGGTGCCGATTATTCTCCTAGCCGGTCGGAATGTGGGACAAATGCCAGTAAATAGGCAAAATCAACAATAAGGAGAAGTTATGGCCTAGAAAATATTTGTATAAGCAGGAATTCCGAGGTTAAAATGGGAATATAGTGTGTTGTCCATTTTTTGGATGGACTGAAAGTTGCAGAAGGAGGAAAAATATTGCCAACGTTTATGCGTAGTCGCCTAGCAAACGGGATAAATCTTTTCATTCATCCCACAGTTAAATTTAAAACGATTCTGGTTCAACTTATCTTTCATAGGGCTCTCAAAGAGGACGATGTAACCGAAAGTTCATTGTTGCCTTCGGTGCTCCAACGTGGTAGTGGAAATTATCCGAACCGGATGGCTATTGCTAACCGGTTAGAAGAACTATACGGAACTGAATTGATGTCAGGTGTGACTAAAAAGGGAGAACGGTTGATGGTGACCTTTACACTTGACTTAGTGCACGACCAGTATCTGCCTGGTGAAAGCAGCTTGCTCAAAAAGGCACTGGAAGTTCTCAGTGATGTGGTGACAAATCCAGTGCTTGCCGGAGAGAGCTTTAAAGAAGACTATGTTAGTCAAGAAAAAGAACAACACGAGAAACTAATTAAGGGCTTGATTAATGACAAAATCGCCTATTCAGTGGAGCGTTGTTTACAGCATATGTGTGAGCACGAACCTTTTGGCGTTTTTAAGTTCGGCAGTGTGGAGCGGCTTAAAGCTATTGACGGCCCGGCGTTGTATCACTATTACCGCGATTTTTTAAGGGAAAGCCGGGCTGACTTGCATATCAGCGGTGATGTAGATGCTGCAGCAGTTTCAGCCTTGGCCCAGCAGGTATTCGGTTTTGAGCGAGGCGAAGAAGCAGCTTTAGCTGCTACCACAGTACAGAAAAAGATGGGCGATGTGCGATATGTGAAAGAGGAACTGGATGTGAGTCAGGGCAAACTGGTGCTGGGATACAGAACCAGAGTGACCTACGCTGACGACGATTATTTTCCTCTGCTTGTCTACAACGGTATCCTCGGCAGTTTTCCACACTCTAAACTATTCCAAAATGTCCGGGAAAAGGCGAGTCTAGCTTATTATACTTATTCACGCCTAGAAAAACATAAAGGGTTAATGCTTATTTCTTCAGGCATTGAAGTAAATAATTATGAAAAGGCATTGGAAATCATTAATCAACAGTTATCTGACATGACCCAAGGTGATTTTACAAAGGAAGATTTGGAAAACACCAGAAGTGGGCTGAGAAATCAGTTTCTTGTGGAGGAAGACAGTCAAGGGTCGGTAATTAATCGCGTGCTGGATGGCATGATGGTAGGGCGAGAAGAAAACACTGCGGAGTTGTTAAATCGTTTGGCTGCGGTGACGAGAGAAGATGTGGCACGGGTTGCAGCCAACGTCTACTTAGACACAGTCTACTTCCTGACAAAAAGGGGAGGCGCTTAAAATGGTGCGAATATTAGAGAATCAGCTGTTAAATGAAAAAGTGTATGTGCAGCAGATAGCGCCTGGTCTGGAAGTTTTTGTATTGCCAAAAAAAGGCTATGTAAAAAAATATGTTACCTATGCAGCTAACTTCGGTTCTATCGACTCGCGCTTTATTGTGGATGGAGAAGATAAAGAGTTAAGTGTGCCTGACGGCGTAGCCCATTTTCTGGAACATAAGCTTTTCGAAGATGAGGACGGTAACGTCTTTGATCGCTTTGCCAGGTTGGGGGCATCAAGCAACGCGTTTACCAATTTCAACAATACAGCATACCTTTTTTCCTGCACGGATTACTTCACAGAATGCCTTGATCTTTTGCTTGACTTTGTGCAGACGCCGTACTTCACTACAGAAAGCGTGGACAAAGAGAAAGGGATTATTGAACAGGAAATCAGGATGTATGAGGATAACCCGCAGTGGCGGATCTTTTTTAACCTGCTCGCGGCGATGTATCAGGAGCATCCGGTTCGTGTAGATATTGCCGGGACGGTGGAAAGTATTCGCCAAATTGACAAAGATGTGCTCTATAAGTGTTACCGCACATTTTACCACCCCAGCAATATGGCGCTGTTTGTGGTAGGGGATGTCGACCCAGGGCGGGTATTGGCGCAGGTGGAAGCAAATCTTAGCAAGCGGAACTATAAAGAGTTGGGGGAAATTAAGCGAATTTACCCAGGTGAGCCGGCTGAAATTGGTAAAGATTTCGTCAGGCAGGAACTGGTCGTTTCGCAGCCGCTGCTGAACTTAGGCTTTAAGGAGAGAGACTTGGGTTATCAGGGTGAGCGCCTCTTTAAAAAGGAACTGGCTACAAACTTGATGCTAGACGTAGTCTTTGGCTCCAGCTCCAAGCTCTATAATGAACTTTATGAAGAAGGCCTGATTGACGATGAGTTTGATGCCGGTTACGTGGCAGAGCAGGATTACGGACATACAATTTTGGGCGGCGAGACGGTTGATCCCGACCGTTTGTTGGAAAGGCTTACCGCAGGGATAAAAGAGGCTCAGGCAAAAGGTATTTCTGAGAAGCAGTTTGAACATTATCGCCGCAAAGCGATGGGCGAATTCTTGAAAAGTTTTAATTCTTTGGAGTTTATCGCCAATAATTTTTTAGCGTATCATTTTCGTCAAATTAACTTTTTTACCTACCTTGACGTACTTCAATCAGTTACACTGACCGATGTAAACAGCCGTTTGCACCAGCATCTTGTTCAAGATAGTATGGTAAGGTCTCTAATCTTGCCGAAAAAGGGCTGAAAGTAAATGGGTCAGGTCCCTCCCTGTAATCCGTAATATCAAATCCATGCTCCTTAAAATGCCCGTCAAAGGTAAATGCTTTATCTATTTTTGCAGTCAACATCGTAATAAATTGGTCTATGTTCTGCTGAGGTGTGCGGTAAAGCAGGAATATTTTGCTTACTGTTGAATTAAATCGTATACTTCATTAAAGGAGATGGCTAGATGGAAAAGCTAATCAAACTAGCTGATCTGGCAAGCTTGAGCCGTGGCCAGGTACGAGAAAATTTTAAAAACTATATGAACCCCGGACTATGCACATTACTGGGTTTGTTGGATTTAGACAAGCTCTACGTGAGGGCGGAAGGCGTTTATGTCTGGGATCCGGAGGGTAATCGCTACTTAGATTTTTTGGGCGGTTTCGGCTCACTTAATTTAGGGCATAATCACCCCCGCATCTTGGCTGCACTCGAGCAGGTTAGTACCATGCCTAATCTTCTCCAAGCTTCCATGGGGATGGCTGCCAGTACGCTGGCCCATAATTTAGCACAGATTACGCCGGGGAAATTAAATAATACTTTCTTTTGCAACAGTGGCGCGGAAGCGGTGGAAGGGGCGATTAAACTAGCGAGAATTGCCACCGGGCGGACGCGGATTATTTCTTGTAAGAGTGGCTTCCACGGCAAGACGCTAGGCTCTTTGTCTGTTACCGGACGCGAGAAATACCAAAAGGGCTTTGAACCGCTGCTGCCTGATTGCAGTATGGTAAGTTTTTGCGGATTGAATGAACTGGAAGAACAGCTTAAAACAAGAGATGTGGCCGGTTTTATCGTCGAGCCGATTCAGGGGGAAGGCGGCATTATTGTCCCCGAGCAGGGCTATCTGAAAGAGGTAGAGGTTTTATGTCGCCGCTACGGGGCGCTGCTGATTGTGGATGAAATTCAGACCGGCCTAGGGCGGACGGGCAAAATGTTTGCGGTGGAGCATGATAATGTGGAGCCGGATATTCTTTGTCTTGCCAAATCCTTGGGCGGAGGGATTATGCCAATTGGTGCAGTCATCACCACTCAGGAAATATGGAATAAAGCCTACGGCGGCATCGAAAAGTGCCTTTTGCATACTTCCACCTTTGGCGGCAATACTTGGGCGGCTGCGGCTGGCATTGCCACGTTGGAAGTAATTTATGAGGAGGACTTGTCTGCGCGTGCCGCAGAATTGGGTGACTACCTCATGAGCGGACTGCGTTCACTACAGGAAAAGTACCCAATCATTGCTGACGTCAGAGGGAGGGGCTTGCTGGTAGGTATTGAATTTGAACAGCCGGCCAAAGGTGTGTTGGCTAAGGTGGCTGGGGCGGTGAACAAGCTGAGTGCGGAATACCTTGGTGCCATGGTCGCAGGCGTTTTATTAAATCAATATAAAATTATCACTGCCTATACTCTAAATAATCCGAACGTGATCCGTCTTGAGCCGCCACTGATTGTGACAAAAGAACAGCTTGATGTAGTTTTGCAGGCAATGGAAGAAATCTTTGAAAAGAACCGTTCCCTGCTAGGTTTTGGGCTGAGTTCGAGCAAGACAATGTTTGCCGGTCTTTTTCGCAAGAAATAGTAACTATTCATTCAAGGCAGTTGCTTAAATTCCTGAGAATAGGGGAAAGCTACTTCTCGGAAGGAGGCGGCTGATGAGACACCAAGGGATTGATGGCTGGGTTTCCATTTTCAGTGCGGCCACGATTGATGATGCTGAAATTGTGAAGGGGATGCTGGAAGCGTCCAAGGTTCCGGTGGTGCTCGACAGCGAAACTTTGGCATCTGGTGGCTTGGACGAAGGTGCGGAAAATGAAGTAGTCGTTAAGGTGCCAAAAGAGTTGGTGCCTAAGGCAATTCAACTGCTTCAGACCGTAAAGTATGGTGTTCGAGCTGAGTAATAAGGGGGAAATGTGATGGATTCCAGCAGATGGTTTTTTTTAGTTCTGTTAATCGTTTTTATTGCCATATCGTGGGGAGTAAGAGCGTTTCTCTCGCAGCGGACTACCGATAAAGTTGCCAAAAAGGAAAGCGATGAGGCTAAAAAATGATCTCCCCTGTTAAGCTGGAAGTGTTGTGTGATTTTGATGGCACGATCACAAACGAGGATATCGGCTTTAAAATTATCGAGACTTTTGCCGGGTCTGGCTGGGAAGAAGTGGAAAATGCTTACCAACGGGGAGAAAAAGGCTCTCGTGAGGCGCTAATCGAGATTTTTGCGCTAACCCGTGTTTCTGCGGAAACATTAACCCGTTTTGTGGAGACCAGTTTTCATGTGGACCCAGCATTTCCTGATTTTGTAAGTTTGTGCCGCAAGGCAGGCATAGCTGTTACTGTCCTAAGTGACGGTTTTGATTTCTATATTGACTTGATGTTTCGCAAGTTCAAACTGGATCTGCCTTATCTCTCGAACAGTCTGCGAGTGGTGGACTGTAGCCTGCGTGCCGAGTTCCCTTATAGCAGTCGGCATTGTGGCGCTTGCGGAAATTGTAAAATGGATTATGCCAGCAAAGTGAAAGCGAGCGGTTCACAGATTGTCTACATTGGCGACGGACACTCGGATAAATGTGTCAGCCGTTTTGCCGATGTGTTATTTGCTAAAGGTGTATTGGCGGAACATTGCCGGCAGGAAGGTACTCCTTACCTTCCCTTTGAGTGTTTTAATGATATTTTTTCGATTTGCAGGGACGGATTGTTTAATAAGTTGACCAGCGGGAGGAAAGCGGATTGACTATTTCCCTTAGAAAATCCCCTCTCTCTGAAAGAGGGCTAGGGTGAGGGCCATGTGCCTTTCATAAAGGAGCGAATTTTCCTGTCGCTTCTTTTTTGCTTTTTTTGAGAACGCAAAAGTAAAAGGAGAGAACACGCGCCGCCCGGGTAAATTGACCCTGTCGGCGCCGGTATGATATAATCCCTTCAGATATGGAACAGGTTGGGAGTAATATTTCCTGACGCAAGGAGGAAAAAAGAGATGTCAAAGCAGGATAAAGAGTTTGTTAAGGAAATCACACCCCAGTCAGAAGATTATTCGCAGTGGTATCTAGACGTGGTTTTAAAAGCCCAGATGATGGATTATTCTCCGGTAAAAGGCTGTATGGTGATTCGCCCTTACGGGTTTACCCTTTGGGAAAATATGCAGCAAGGCTTGGATAAGCGGATTAAGGCCACAGGCCATAAGAATGCCTATTTCCCTTTGTTTATCCCGGAGAGTCTGTTACAAAAAGAAGCGGACCATGTTGAAGGTTTCGCGCCGGAAGTCGCTTGGGTAACTCATGGAGGCAACGAAAAATTGGCTGAGCGATTAGTCGTGCGTCCCACCTCTGAAACGATAATCTGTGAAATGTACAGCCGCTGGATTCAATCTTATCGCGATCTGCCGGTTTTGATTAACCAGTGGTGCAACGTGGTGCGCTGGGAAAAGGTGACGCGGCCGTTTTTGCGTACATCGGAATTTCTCTGGCAGGAAGGGCATACTGCCCACCGGAATGAAGAAGAAGCGGAAGAAGAAACGCTGAAAATGCTGGAAGTTTATCGGGACTTTGTGGAAAATGATTTGGCCGTGCCTTTGTTTGTGGGTCGCAAAACTGAGAATGAAAAGTTTGCGGGAGCGCTGCGCACCTATTCTATTGAAGCGCTGATGAGTGATGGGAAAGCGCTGCAGGCGGGCACATCGCATAACTTGGGGACTCATTTCGCAAAAGTGTTTGAGATTACTTATCTTGATCGGGATGGGGAATTAAAATTTGTTTGGCAGACATCGTGGGGCGTTTCCACTCGCTTGATTGGTGCGATTATCATGGTGCACGGTGATGACCGTGGCCTTGTGCTGCCGCCGAAAGTGGCGCCTACCCAAGTAGTTTTAGTGCCGATCGCTCCTAAAAAAGTTCGCGAAGAAGTATTGGTTAAGGCAGCTATTCTTTATGAGGAGCTGAGAGCTGCGGAAATTCGCGTTGAAATGGATGACCGAGAAGAATATTCTCCGGGGTGGAAGTTTAATGAATGGGAAATGAAGGGAGTTCCTCTGCGCATTGAAGTAGGACCGAGGGATCTGGAAGCGGGACAAGCGATGCTGGCCCGCCGTGATACGGGAGGGAAAGAGACTGTCAGTCTGGAAGAATTAATGACAAGAGTCCCTGCACTGCTCGCGGAGATCCAGGCTAATATGTATGAGAAAGCCAAAAAATTCCGGGATGATAATACACACCGCACAGACGATTACGCAGAGTTTAAGCAAATCATCGAAGAGAAGCGTGGCTTTGTTCTCTCTCGGTGGTGCGGGGATAGCGCCTGCGAGTTAGCAGTCAAAGAAGAGACTAAAGCTACTATACGTTGCGTGCCGTTTAACATGGAGACTTCCCCCGGCAAGTGTTTGCACTGCAGCACTGAGTCGACTAAGTTGGTCTATTTCGCTCGCGCCTATTAAGCCGGTCTAGATAAAACTGGAGAGTGGGAGGAGGAGCTTTTTTGCCAAGCAAAGTATATTTTGCCGATATTCGAGCCAATGCCCAACATGAGAGTCTGCCGCAAAAAGTAAGCAAGCTTTTTAGAGCAGCCGGGTTTGGCGAACTGGTAGCTAAGGACGAACTAATCGCGCTGAAGTTGCACTTTGGTGAAAAGGGTGGCACAGCATATATTCATCCTGTCTTTGTCCGTCAGGTGGTGGACAGAGTGAAGGAGGCCGGCGGCAAACCGTTCTTAACCGATACTAACACGCTCTACGTTGGTTCCCGCGCCAATAGCGTTGACCACCTCCAGACTGCCATTGAAAACGGTTTTTCCTATGCTACGGTTAATGCTCCCATCATAATCGCCGATGGGCTTTTTGGTAAAAACTTTGTTGATGTGCCGATAGCTGGCACCCATTTTCAGACGGTTAAAATTGGCAGTGACATTGCTAATGCAGCTGGTATGATTGTCATGTCCCATACTAAAGGTCATATTATCACCGGTTTTGGCGGAACGATTAAGAATCTTGGCATGGGCTGCGGAAACCGGGGCGGCAAACAGATGATGCATTCATCCATTAAGCCTAAAGTAGTCGCGGCAGGCTGCACCGGCTGCAGGACTTGCCTAAAGTGGTGTCCCGCAGAAGCGATTCTCGTAAGTGAGAGTACGGCAGAAATTGATCAGCTTAAATGTATCGGTTGCGGCGAATGTACTGTCGTCTGCCCCACCAGGGCTATTAAAATTCAGTGGAAGAGTGAAACGGTGGATGTGCAGGAGCGTATGGTAGAATATGCTTGGGGGGCAGTAAAAGATAAGGTGGGGAAGGTAGGCTTCTTTAACTTTGTGTTAAATGTGACGCCGGATTGCGACTGCAATAGCTGGAGCGATGCTTATATCGTTAATGACGTTGGTATTCTTGCTTCCACCGATCCGGTGGCAATCGAGCAGGCAGCAATCGACTTGATTAACCAACAAAAAGGGCTGGAAAATACCCGGCTGACAGCCAACTTTGCGCCTGGTGAAGATAAGTTTAAAGGGGTTTACCCGAACACTGACCACGAAGCGCAACTTCGCCATGCGGAAAAACTGGGAATGGGAAGCCGCCAGTATGAACTGGTCAGGCTATAGGAGGCACAATGGAAGAGAAGAAGGCTCTCAGACAGGCTGTGCTCTCACGAAGAGACCAGCTAAGCTGGCAAGAAATTGAGGCATTTAGTGCGGAAATTGCCAAAAAAATGTTTGCACTACCGGAATATATTGCTGCCGGCACCATCATGTATTTTCTCAACTTTGGTAAAGAAGTAATGACGCTGAAGATGGTGGCCGAGACTTTGGCTCACGCTAAGCGTGTGGTGGCACCAAAGACATTGGTTAAAGAGCGCAAGCTGATTTTATCTGAAGTCTTAGATGTGGTAGATGATCTGGCACCTGGTCTTTGGGATATTCCCGAACCGAAAGCGGAAAGATTGCGGCCGGTGGAGCCGTCGGAGGTTGATTTTGTGGTGGTGCCGGGGGTAGCATTTGATGAGAAAGGCAATCGTCTTGGCTACGGCGGTGGCTATTACGACCGCTTTTTTACGCATTTGCGTGAGGGTGTGCCGCTGGTTGCAGTAACGTTTGAAGTGCAGATTTTGCCTGCCATACCTGTGGCGGCTTGGGATCGTCGGGTAGGGCTGATTATTACGGAAAAACGGGTGATTGATTGCCGGCAATAGGCGGCAAAGCTGTTATTATTGAACTGGTCAAGGCGAGAAAGTGCGGCAGGAGGAAGTAATTTTGAAGATAATTGACTTGCGTAGTGATACGGTGACAAAGCCAACTGCGGCAATGAGGCAGGCTATGTCGCTTGCAGAAGTAGGGGATGACGTCTACGGGGAAGACGTTACAGTAAACCGACTGGAAGCTGTCGCCGCTGAAATAGTGGGCAAAGAGGCGGCGTTGTTTGTGCCTACAGGCAGCATGGGGAACCAGCTGGCAATAATGACTCACTGTGGCCGGGGAGAAGAAGTAATCTGCGATGCCAATGCCCATATTTTTCACTATGAGATGGCTGCGGCCGGCTTGCTCTCCGGTGTCCAACTATATCCTCTGGCAAATCTTCACAGTGACGCGGGTATTGGCAGCTTGTCGGAGTATATCCGGGAGCCGTTAAGTTACCTGCCAAGAACAAGGCTCATTTGCCTAGAAAACACTTTAAACCGGGCTGGCGGTACGGTAATCAATTTAGCACAAATGGCGTCTGTTTACCGCCTTGCCAGGGAATATGGGCTGAAGGTGCATCTTGACGGTGCACGGATTTTCAACGCTGCCTATGCTTTGCAGTGCGAAGCAAAGGAGTTGACGCGATATTGCGACTCAGTGATGTTTTGTCTTTCCAAAGGGCTGGGTGCGCCAGTAGGTTCAATCTTGGCTGGGTCGGTAGATTTTATTACCCAGGCTCGGCGCTGCCGCAAGCTGCTGGGTGGCGGGATGCGCCAAGTGGGCGTTTTGGCGGCAGCCGGTTTGGTTGCCTTGGCCGATACCTCCCACCTGTTGGTTGATCATGAAAAAGCTAGGCGTTTGGCTATAATGCTTGCACAACTTCCCGGGGTGAAGGTAGATCCTGCTGCTGTGGAAACAAATATTTTGTTGATGGAATTGGAGAAGATGCCTCTTGGTCAGTTTCTTGAGGAAAGCCAGAGTAGAGGACTGTTGGCGGGACCTATGGGGCGCCAGATGGTGCGCTTTGTTACTCATTGCGATGTCAGCATGGAGGATGTGGAACAAGCGGGCAAACTGATTGGAGAACTGCTGCTTTAGTTATGGGCACTTCTAGTCACTCGTCCACATCTCGCTCAAGCTCTCAACAAAAAAGCATCAGGTAAAGGCACCAGCACCTTTTTTGCCTTATCTAAACCCTTTCAGAGATTGTTGACTTTCACAGAATGCGGAAGCGAGCGTTAAGTGTCAGCAGCGTTTAGCGAACGGGAATTCGCAGCGTTAAGACATGCCAATGGTTCACATGCAGTAAGCCCAGAGGTTTTGGCATGTTAG
>JAGXTN010000006.1 GCA_018333455.1 Dethiobacter sp.
CGAGCAACCAGTAGTGGTGTTGGGTACGCCAAAGATGTACAGGTTTGACGGATGTTCTTTCGTCGCCTAGAATCTTGAAGCTCTCCATTTCAATGGAGAGTAGTTCACTCCGACGGAATTATCACCGCCAATGGGCCTTGCGTTTTCGCAGGGCTTTTTACCTCGTTTAAAAAATGTCATCCGCTTCGATCGTATCGAGAGAATTATGATTTACTCTATGCTTTCTTTTGCGTTTTTACTCGTTGCCACAGGCTTTATTTCTTTTTTGTGCGCAGTGTCCATTCTTCAATTAGTTTCTTTTCCCTGCCCTGCGGGGTCGGACAGTAAAAGTCTTCTCTGCTTAATCCTTCCGGCAGGTATTTTTGCTCAATCCAATGATTCTCGTATTCATGAGGATATTTATAACCCCGCCCATAACCTAGCCTGGCACCGGAACCTCCCCCGGCATCCCTTAAATGAGTCGGCACATTCGCTGCGGAACTTTGGACAACTTGCTCCATGGCGCGGCCGATAGCTAAATATGTAGAGTTGCTTTTGGGCGCAAGAGCTAGATAGACGACTGCCTCCGCTAAGACAATTCTGGCTTCGGGTAGCCCAATTCGCTCTGCTGCCTGAGCAGCAGAAGTAGCTAACACTAAGGCAAAGGGGTCTGCCAAGGAAATATCTTCCGCCGCCAAGATAATCATCCGGCGAGAAATATAATTAATATCCTCTCCGGCATAGAGCATGCGAGCCAACCAGTAAACTGCTGCCTGGGGATCCGAGCCTCTGATTGATTTGATGAAGGCAGAAATGACATCAAAGTGCTCGTCACCATTTTTAGTGTAATGCAATATCCGGCGCTGCACCGCGTCCTCGGCCGCAGCCACATCAACAGACCTGATCCCATCCGTATCTGGATCAACCGAGAGCACTGCTAATTCCAAGGCATTTAAGGCTTGACGCACATCCCCATTGGCTGTCCTGACAATATGCTCCAGTGCTGCAGGGATTATTTCGGGATGTAACATTCCCAGTCCTCGCTCACTGTCAATTAAGGCGCGTTGGCACAAATGCGTTGTCTCGGCAATGGACAAGTAATCAAGCTCAAAGAGCAGGCTGCGAGACAGTAAAGCCTTATTAAGTGCGAACATGGGGTTCTCCGTCGTCGCCCCCACCAATTTGATTAGCCCGCTTTCAACAAAAGGCAGGAGAGCATCCTGCTGGACAGCGTTGAAACGATGAATTTCATCAATAAACACTAGGGTATTGCGCTCATAATAAGCCTTCTGCTCTTTGGCTTCATGGACAAGTTCTTTAATGTCCTTTACACCGGCGTTGACTGCATTAAGTCGCCGGAAAAGAGCATTGGAATGATGAGCTATAATCAGTGCCAAAGTAGTCTTTCCTGTGCCAGGTGGACCAAATAAAATAACTGATTGGATAAGGTCGTTTTCAATGGTTCGGCGGAGAAGAGTGCCTTGACCGACAATTTTTTGCTGCCCTACAAACTCGGAAATATTCCGAGGTCTCATTCGGTCAGCCAAAGGAGCCGATTTGCTCCAATCCACCGCTTGGCTGAATAAATCCACTTTATTTGCCTCCCTACTCATTATTTCCGGTTACGCTTCTAGTCGTTCCATAAACCAGCGGTCTTCCTCATAAAACAAATATATCTGTCTGCCCTGCACTGTGCAGGTATAACGCATGCCGATACCACCAGCTTTAAGGCTTGCCGCCCGGCATATGTCCACAACGCGATCAATGGTATAGCGGCAACCGTTTTCCCACCATAATGCTACGGGGGTCAGCCTGCCGTCCGGATGGAAAAGCGCTTCAACCTTGACGTACACTTTGTTGTGATTTTGATACTTCTCTTCTCTCATTTTAGCATACCTTCTTTGAAAAAGTTTAGCGGATGGATAATATGGTCGCCCTTAGGGTTGATACCGCCTAACGGCCGGTCGGCCGACACAGAAGCGCGCTGTATGCAAAAATGTCCGAATCGTTTGCGCAGCAAATCAATAGTTTTATCTAACATCTCCTGCTTTGCTCTGGTCTCGCTGTCAAAGATAGACAACTGCAGCGGACCAGCGGCGGAAATCAGGTCGCTGCAGCGCACACCGATACTGCGAATTGGTTTAGGCCAACTATAGTTTTGGTGAAAAAGCTGCATGGCCGCATCAGCAATCTCGCCTGAGATGTGAGACGGCGTTTTAAGTTTTGTTTGTCTTTCAAAACAAAAAAGTGCATTGTCGCGAATAGTAATAGTCACAGTACGGCAGAAAAAGCCGTGTTCACGCATTCTTGCGCAGACGCTTTCGCAAAGCACAAATAAAATAATTTTCACATCTTCGTCGCAAAGCAAATCCCGCGGCGTTGTCGTGCTGTTGCCAATGGATTTTATCGGCGTTTCCTCGTCGAGGCACATTACCGGTGTTTGGTCCAAGCCGTTGGCAAACGTCGATAAAAGATCGCCGACCTTGCCGAAGATACGGCGTAAAAAAGAGGGAGGAGTGGCGGCTAGTTCGCCGATAGTGGTGATGTCGTACATATAAAGCTTTTTCTTTGTGGCAGAGCCCACATATAAAAGCTCCTCGACCGGCAACGGCCAGGCTACAGACTGATAATTCTCCCGGCTTATCAGCGTGGTGGCGTCCGGTTTTTTTAGATCCGAGCCGAGTTTTGCGAAAATCTTGTTGTAGCTGACACCCAGGGAAACGGTGACCCCCAATTCCCCTTTAATACGCTCTCGAATTCTGTCGGCCGCCAAAACACCGTCGCTGCCGCTCACATCTAGCCACGCTTCGTCCAAGCCGAAAGGCTCAATCTGATGGGTAAAATCGGCATAAATCTGCCGGGCAAACTTAGCGTAACGCAGATACAAAGGGTAATTGGGAGGCACGACAATCAGCCCCGGACATTTGCCGCGCGCCTGCCAAAGCGCTTCACCTGTGCGAATCCCGGTTGCTTTGGCTGCATAATTTTTGGCTAACACAATGCCATGACGCAGTTTCTCGTCGCCGCCAACGACTACCGGGTTATTCCTGATTTCAGGGCGGTGCAGGCATTCCACACTGGCATAAAAGTTATTCATATCGGCATGCAAGATAACGCGTTCTTTCATAATCATCACCCTTTAAAAGAACATATGTTCGTTTAAAGTATATCTGATTGGCCATTGAAATGCAACCGGCAAACATTGATTTGTGTGCAAACATTGATCTGCCGGCAGCCGGCAGTGTTTAGTCATTGGCTGTGACAATTGTCATAGTCTGGATAGCCGCGCTTCCTGTAGATTAAATATAGAGGATGAGGGAGGGGAATATTTTGCGACTATTGTTATCGGTCGTCTTGTTTTGCAGTTTTTTCCTGTCTGCCGGCTGCGCAGACAAAGTGACAACTCCCCCCGCCGGGAATTGCGCCAACTGTCACAGCAGGGTGACGACTGCATTCAGCGCATCTGTGCACGGCAGGGTTGGGTTAGCTTGTGCCGATTGTCATGCAGGGGCAGATGAGCATTTGCGGGACAAGCAGAATCTGCCGGCTACAGACTGGCGCGGCGAAACCTGTGCCCGCTGTCATGAAACGGAATATATGGAATGGCAAACCTCGCCCCACAGCCAGATTCCGCTGGAACAGCTACCCCGGGATCCACGCATCGGGGAGTGCATGAAATGCCATCAGGCCCGTGGCTTTGCTGCTGTGATCGCTAGCGGCAGCAATTTCAAAGAAACTTGGGGACCACTGCCGCAGAGTGAGCCAGAGCCGGTTACTTGTGCCGCCTGTCATTCTCCGCACAACGGAGCGCATTCATACCTTTTGCGCCTGCCGCAGGGCGATATTTGCTCCACCTGTCACGGGGGCAAGTGGCAGAATTTGCTGTTGTCCGGCAGCGGCGGGCAGCATTACGCAGGCTTTGACTGGTCATCTTTCAGCAGCCACCCTCATAACACCGGCAACCGTTGTGTTTCCTGCCACATGGCGCGGACAGCGGGCGCTGTTTCTGCCGGTGGCCATACATTTAGGATGCGTGTCAGCAAAGGTGAGAACCCTAATACGGCGCCTTGTGTGTCCTGCCATGGTGAGAGTGACGGCTACAATATTAACGGCATGCAGCAGAATGTGGAGGCATTGCTTGGCGAACTCCGCTTGCTGCTGGAGCAGCATAACAACGGAAGACTTCCCGGCTTCCAGCCAGGCGCCTGCAACCAATGTCACCGCGGCGGCATGAAGCCTTTCGACAACGACCCCGACTTGATTCTGGGAAAGGCTTACGAGAATTACCTGCTTGTCGAGCGTGACAAATCGCTCGGCGTTCACAATCCCCCATATGTGCTGCAACTGCTGCAGAGCACGATTGAAAGCGTTCGCAAAGAGTACAGGCGTCAGCCATAACCTGACGCTTTGGTCTGGCGGTATGGACGAGTAGTAGGGTAATCCAAAGCGAACTAGAAAAGCACGGTTTTTTTCAGCAATTTATATATTTTTTCTAAACTTGCCTAATTGCTTTCATTTTACTTAAAATAATGGTAAAATACTTGGCAGGTCTGAAATTTTGTGGTAACGTGGGAAACAGGCTTGTTTGGCAGGCATAAACTAAAATAATGATATAAGGAGCATAGATGATGGTAAAATTGGAAAAAATAGACGGTGGAAAAATTTCGTTAGAAATTGAAGTGGCGGAGGACATACTAGAGGATGCTTTGGGTCAGGCGTATAAAAAAGTGGTGAAGAAGGTCAATCTGCCCGGGTTTCGCAAAGGGAAAGTGCCGCGCCCAATCTTAGAAAGCCGCTTTGGTTCGGAAGTGCTCTATGAAGATGCGTTGGAAATCCTCGTGCCCGACGCGTATGAAAAAGCGGTGGAGGAGACGAGCATCGAGCCCATCGCTCGGCCCGAAATAGATTTGTTGCAGATGGAGAGAGGGAAACCTTTGATTTTCAAGGCTATTGTGGAAGTAAAGCCGGAAATAGAGCTGCCTGAATACCGCGGAGTGGAAGTCAAGAGAGAAGTGCGGGAGATTACTGAGGCCGACGTTGAAAACAGACTTGCTCAGCTGCAAAAGCAGCATGTTAAGTTGCATGTGCTGGAGGACGCTACCTTGGCGAGCGGCGATTTGGCCTTGTTCGACTTTAACGGTTACGTGGACGGTGTGGCTTTTGACGGCGGCAGCGCCGAGAACTATTCCTTGGAAGTAGGGTCAGGCTCCTTTATCCCCGGCTTTGAGGAACAAATGGTGGGGATGAAGATTGGTGAGGAAAAAGAGATTGCTGTTTCCTTCCCCGAAAAGTACCACAGCGAAGATTTGGCTGGAAAACCGGCAGTTTTCAAGATAAAACTTAATGAAATCAAGCGTAAGGAACTGCCGGAGCTAAATGATGATTTTGCGGCGGAAGTATCTGAATTTGCTACGCTGGCAGAATTAAAAGCTGATCTTTTGAATAAGCTGAAAGAGGCGGAAGAAAAAAAGAGTAGCAATGAAGTGGCAAAAAAAGTGGTCGAAACGCTGGCGGATGGCATTGATGTTTTGCTGCCGGCTGCGATGGTCGATCGGGAAATTGACAGAATGATCGGTGAGATGGAGCAGTTCATGAAGATGCAGGGATTGAGCTTGGAGAAGTATCTCTCCCTTACCCAGCAAAGCGTCGAGGGGCTGCGTGTTGATAAGCGGACAGAAGCGGAAAAGCGCGTCAAGTCAGATTTGCTGCTAGAGGGCATCGTTAAAAAAGAAGGAATTACGGCTACAGATGAAGAAGTAGAAGAGCGGATTAGCAAGATGGCTGAGAGTTACGGTCAGCCCGTGGAAGTAATCGAAGAATATTTTGCGGCACAGGGGCAGGTGGAAATCTTGCTCCAAGAAATTAAAGTTCGTAAGGCGATTGACCTCTTGGTGGCTGAAGCAAAGATTACTAATGTTGTTGCTCCTGCGACTAAAGAAGAGGAGTAGGGGGAATCATGATGAATCTGGTACCAATGGTAGTAGAGCAGACTAATCGTGGCGAACGCGCCTACGACATTTACTCCAGGCTGTTAAAAGACCGCATTATTTTTATCGGCAGCCCCATTGATGATTCGGTGGCTAACTTGGTTATCGCCCAGCTTCTTTTTCTCGAGTCGGAAGACCCGGAAAAGGATATCAATATTTATATCAATTCGCCGGGCGGCGCCGTTTATTCCGGGTTAGCTATTTATGATACCATGCAGTATATTAAGCCGGATGTCTCCACTATTTGCGTGGGGCTGGCTGCTAGCATGGGGGCAGTGCTTTTGACTGCCGGCACGAAGGGCAAGCGCTTTTCATTGCCTAATTCCCGCATTATGGTGCACCAGCCGTTGGGTGGAGTTCAGGGGCAGGCAGTGGATATTGAAATCCACGCCAGGGAAATTTTGAGCATCCGGGAACGGTTAAACGAGATTCTGGGCAAACACACCGGCAAGACGGTGGAACAGATTGCCCAAGATACAGACCGGGATTATTTTATGTCGGCGGTGGCGGCGAAGGAATACGGGTTGATTGATGGCGTACTGGAAAAACGTTAGACAACTCCTCTAGGAGGGAAATTTATGTTTAAGTTCAACGATGAAAAAGGGCAATTGAAGTGTTCTTTTTGCGGCAAGACGCAAGAACAGGTGCGCAAACTGGTGGCAGGCCCGGGCGTCTATATCTGCGATGAATGCATTGAGCTTTGCAACGAAATTATTGAAGAAGAGCTGTCGGAGGATCTGGATCTGGATTTAATCGAGCTGCCCCGCCCTACTGAAATCAAAGATATTATGGATCAGTATGTCATTGGTCAGGATGAGGCAAAGAAGTCGCTCGCTGTGGCCGTTTACAATCATTATAAGCGGATTAACCTAGAACAGAAGCCTGACGATGTGGAAATTCAGAAAAGCAATATTTTGCTAATTGGTCCCACCGGCGTAGGAAAAACACTGCTCGCACAAACTTTGGCAAGAATTTTAAACGTGCCTTTTGCCATCGCCGATGCCACCTCACTGACAGAAGCCGGTTATGTGGGCGAAGATGTGGAAAACATTTTGCTGAAGCTAATCCAGTCTGCAGATTATGACCTGGAAAAAGCTGAAAAAGGGATTATCTATATTGACGAGATTGATAAAATTGCGCGCAAGACCGATAATCCTTCCATTACCCGGGATGTTTCCGGGGAAGGGGTGCAGCAGGCTCTCCTGAAAATCCTGGAGGGTACTGTGGCTAGTGTGCCGCCGCAAGGGGGCCGCAAACATCCTCATCAAGAGTTCATGCAGATTGATACTACCAATATTCTCTTTATTTGCGGCGGCGCTTTTGACGGCATTGACAAGCTGATTCATAACCGTATCGGGAAGAAGGGGATTGGCTTTGGTGCGGAGGTGTCTAAGAAGCAGGATAAAAATATTGGTGATATCCTGCGTCATGTCTTGCCCCAGGATTTAATTAAGTTTGGTTTGATTCCTGAGTTTGTGGGCCGTATTCCTGTGGTGGCTACGCTGGATGCGCTCGATAAGCCTGCCCTGATTCGGATTTTGACTGAACCGCGCAACGCGTTGACTAAGCAGTATCAGAAATTGTTTGAAATGGATGGCGTGTCGCTGGAGTTTAAGGACGGCACTTTAGAGATTATTGCTGAAGAAGCTATTCGCAGAAATACCGGTGCCCGCGGCTTGCGAGCCATCTTGGAAGGTGTTTTGCTCGACGTGATGTATGAATTGCCTGCTCGTGATGATATTGGCAAATGCATCATCACTAAGGAAGTGCTGCTTAACCATGAGAAGCCCATCCTTGTCACCGCCGATAAACGTAAGAAGAAAAAAGAAGAATCCGCATAACTTTGACTACAGTTTTTCTTTAAGGCTACTGCTAAGCGGTAGCCTTTTTAGATGGTCGCTTTAAGCGAGTTTTTTTTAAATAAACTTTGCGACGTTTTTCTTCTTTCCCTTAGGACATACTAAAGGTAGTTGATGCTTGCAGGGGGGAAAAAAATGTCAAACATAACGCCGCTAATCGGTGTGATTCAGATTTTCTTTGCCATAGTTATCGGACTCTATTTTTTGAACCTGCTCCGCTCCCAGCAGACCAGCAAAGTGGCCGTCGATAAGGAATCCCGCAAGGAAATGGAGCAACTGCGCAAAATGAGGGCAATATCGTTGACAGAGCCCCTAGCCGAAAAAACGAGACCCGCTTCTTTTGCAGAAATTATTGGCCAAGAGGAAGGTCTTAGGGCTTTGCGGGCTGCGCTCTGCGGGCCTAATCCTCAGCATGTGATTATCTATGGGCCGCCGGGGGTGGGAAAGACGGCGGCAGCCAGGTTAGTGCTGGAAGAGGCAAAACGAAACTCAATTTCTCCCTTTGGGCGGGAAGCAAAATTTGTGGAACTGGATGCTACTACGGCGCGCTTTGACGAGCGGGGGATTGCAGACCCGCTGATTGGCTCAGTTCATGACCCCATCTATCAGGGAGCGGGGCCTATGGGGATGGCAGGCATTCCGCAACCTAAGGCGGGTGCAGTCAGTAAAGCGCATGGTGGGATTTTGTTCATTGACGAAATCGGTGAGTTGCATTCCACCCAAATTAATAAGTTGTTAAAAGTGCTGGAAGACCGCAAGGTTTTTCTGGAGAGCGCTTACTATAATCAGGAAGATAAGAATATTCCTGCGCATATCCATGAAATTTTCCAGAAAGGCTTTCCGGCCGATTTTCGGATGATTGGCGCTACTACGCGACTGCCGGATGATATTCCTCCCGCCATCCGCTCCCGTTGCCTGGAAGTATTTTTCAGGGGGCTTTTGCCGGAAGAAACGGCGTTCATAGCTGCCAATGCAGCTAAAAGAATCAATTTTTTCATGGGCGAAGATGCGTTGGCTGTAATCAAAAAATTTGCGGCAAATGGGCGGGAGGCAGTTAATACCGTGCAGATTGCCGCAGGTTTGGCTCAGTGTGACAATGGGCGGAAGCAGTTGACGATGCAGGATATCGAATGGGTGGTAAATGCCAGTCAAATGTCGCCGCGACCGGAAAAGAAGATTCCACTCCGTCCGCAGGTAGGCTATGTGAACGGCTTGGCGGTTTACGGCCCAAGCATGGGAACTGTGATTGAAATAGAGGTGGCATCCCACCGCGCCGCACAGGGCAAAGGAGAAGTCCATGTCACCGGCGTGATGGAGGAAGAAGAAGTGGGCAGTGCTCGGCGTGTGCTGCGCCGCAAAAGCTCGGCCAAAAGTTCGGTCGAAAATGTTTTGACGGTGTTGCGCGATTATTTAGACGTGGATCCAAAAGATTATCATATTCACCTCAATTTTCCTGGCGGCACACCGATTGACGGGCCCTCAGCCGGCATTTCGATAGCTACAGCTATCTATTCATCGTTAACAGGTGTGGCGGTTGCTAATACGGTGGCAATGACTGGTGAAATTTCTGTGCGGGGCTATGTGCGTCCCATTGGCGGAGTAGCTTGTAAGGTGGAGGCTGCGCGGCAGGCCGGCGCCAAAAAGGTCCTCATTCCGCGAGATAATTGGCAACAAGCCTTCGATATGTCTTCTGAGTTGGTGGTGATTCCGGTGGATACTTTGCAGGAAGTATTCGATCACGCCTTGGTTAAAGGGCAGAGGGTAGCGGCTGGAGGGCCGAAAATGTTAACCGCAGCACCGCTATAAACTGGCAGCGCCCGTCTAGGCAGAGATATTTGTCTGATTTTCAGGAGAATTAAAGATTTTGAGCATAAAAAGGAAAATTATTGACGCTGGGCGAATAAGTAGCTAGGCTGGTGAATTGATTTGAGGAATGGAGGGGAGACGCGTGGCTGAAAAAACAAAAATTCTGCCATTATTGCCACTACGAGGAATACTGGTATTTCCCAATATGGTTCTGCATCTAGATGTGGGCCGGGAGCGCTCGGTTAACGCATTGGAACAGGCGATGGTGGATGATAATAAAGTCTTGCTGGTTACCCAGAAAGAGGCCAGAGTCGACGACCCGGCACCGGAGGATATTTATTCCATGGGAACCATTGCGCAAATTAAGCAGATGCTTAAATTGCCAGGGGGCACCATCAGGGTGTTGGTGGAAGGCTTGTCTCGCGCCTATGTGCGCGATTTTGTGGAAGCCGACCCTTTTTTTAAAGTGCACGCAGAAGAAGTTTTGGAGGATACTACAAAGAGTATTGAAGTCGAAGCATTGATGCGCAGTGTGACTTACCAGTTTGAGCAGTATATTAAGTTAAGCAAAAAAATCCCGCCGGAGACTTTGGTAATGGTGGGCGGCATTGAGGAACCGGGCAGAATGGCCGATATTATCGGCTCACATCTCACCTTGAAAGTTGAGCAGAAACAGCAGATTTTAGAGGCTACGTTACCTAAAGAACGCCTGAGCAAGCTCTTGGAGATTTTGGGTCATGAGATGGAAGTTCTGGAAATTGAACGTAAAATCAACCTGCGTGTGCGCAAGCAGATGGAGCGCACACAAAAAGAGTATTATCTGCGTGAGCAGATGAAGGCCATCCAGAAGGAACTGGGAGAAAAAGATGAGCGCATGGCTGAGGCCGATGAATACCGGGAAAAAATAACTGAAGCTAATTTGCCGGAGGAAGTATCGGAAAAGGCGCTGAAGGAAGTGGAGCGTCTGGAGAAAATGCCGCCGGCGGCGGCAGAAGCAGTAGTTATCCGTAATTATCTGGACTGGATTTTGGCGCTACCTTGGACACTTCAAACCGAGGACAGGTTAGACTTGAAGATGGCGGAACAAATTCTGGATGAAGACCATTACGGTTTAACGAAAGTGAAAGAGCGTATCATTGAGTATTTGGCTGTGAGGCAATTGGCGCAGAAATTAAAAGGTCCGATTATTTGCTTGGTGGGGCCGCCAGGTGTGGGCAAAACATCGCTGGCGCGCTCTATTGCTCGAGCGCTGGAACGCAACTTTGTGCGCATTTCTCTTGGAGGAGTGCGGGATGAGGCGGAAGTCCGCGGGCATCGGCGTACTTACGTGGGAGCGATGCCTGGGCGGATTATCCAGGGTATGCGCCAGGCTAAGTCGCAAAACCCCGTTTTTCTGTTGGATGAAATCGATAAAATGTCCACCGATTTTCGGGGAGACCCCTCCGCAGCTCTCCTGGAAGTTTTAGACCCGGAACAAAACAATACTTTCTCAGACCATTATATTGAGATTCCCTTTAATCTTTCCAATGTGATGTTTATCACCACGGCTAATACGCTCTACAATATTCCCCAACCGTTATTGGACAGGATGGAAACCATTTATATCCCCGGGTATACCGAGGAAGAAAAAGTGCATATTGCGCAACACTTTTTGCTGCCAAAACAGCTGAAGGAGCATGGTTTAAGTAAAGAGATACTCACCGTATCAGAAAAAACATTGCGCAAAATTATCCGCCAATATACTCGTGAAGCGGGTGTGCGCAGCTTGGAACGGCAGATTGCTGCTTTCTGCCGCAAAACGGCTAAAGAAGTTGTGCGGGATAAAAAGGAACGGTCAGCCATCACAGTTCAGAATCTCCATAAATATCTGGGTATCCCTCGCTATCGCTTCGGGCTGGCAGAAAAGGAAGACGAGATAGGGGTAGCCACCGGTTTGGCTTGGACGGAAGCAGGGGGCGACACCCTGGTGATTGAAGTTACGCTGATGAAAGGGAAAGGCAAGCTGCAGCTGACGGGTAAGCTGGGGGAAGTAATGCGCGAATCGGCGCAGGCGGGTCTCTCTTACATTCGCACCAGAACGGGCCAATTGGGCATCAAAGAGGATTTCTACGAAACTTATGATATCCATATCCATATTCCCGAGGGTGCTATTCCCAAGGACGGTCCTTCTGCCGGGATTGCCATGGCTACAGCGCTTATCTCTGCGCTGACGCAACGTCCCTCCAGGCGCACCGTGGCGATGACGGGAGAAATTACGCTGCGCGGCAAAGTTCTGCCCATCGGCGGGGTAAAGGAAAAAGTGCTGGCTGCTCACCGTGCCGGAATTAAAAAAGTAATTCTCCCCGCCGACAACAAGAAAGATATTAGTGAAATTCCGGATAACGTTAGCCGCAAGCTGGAGTTTGTCTTCGTAGAGCATATGGATCAAGTGTTGGCACATGCGTTGGCGGAAAAAGACGATGAAAATTAAAACTGCAACTTTTGTGATTAGTGCGGCAAAAACGGAACAGTTTCTCTCCGGCGGCCTGGCGGAAATTGCTTTCGCCGGCCGTTCTAATGTGGGGAAGTCCTCTCTGCTTAATTCGCTGCTAAATCGGAAGCAGTTAGCCATGACGAGCGGAACCCCGGGCAAAACGCGCCTGATTAATTTCTTTTTAATCAATGAGGCGTTTCACTTCGTAGATTTGCCCGGATATGGCTTTGCTCGTGTTTCCAAGCAGATGAAGGAACAATGGGGACAGTTGATTGAAGCGTACTTGGCGCAGCGTCAGGAATTACGGTTGGTGGTGCAGTTAGTCGATTTGCGCCATCTGCCTACAGCAGACGACTTAGCTTTGTACAAGTGGCTGATTCATTTTAACCGGCCGACAGTGATTGTCGGTACAAAAGCAGATAAAATCTCCCGGGGCAACCGGGCCAAACACATTAACCAGATTCGGACCGGCCTGGGGCTTGGTCCGGACGGCCCTGTGATTCCTTATTCAGCCAAAACCGGCGAAGGCAAAGAAGCTCTCTGGAAAATGATTGCGCAGTATCTTGCTTAGCAGCGCAGCGATTAGGCAGAACCGCTCCCAGCTTAACAGGGGGCGGTTCTGCCGTTGTGCCCTCTCGCGGGAGAGCAACCGCGCGAACACGCAGGTTCGCCCCTACAGCTCCCTTCCCGGCTATTCCCCACTTCCATTGGTGTCTGTGAATCGGCTATTTCGCCGATTCAAACGAGTCCGACATCTGACCTCCGACCTCTAGTAAGGAGTGATGTGGGTCGGATTCTTGACAGGGGCAGGGCAGTCAGATATATTTATGAAAGAAATGCGACCCTGTAAGGAGGCTTTTTTGATGACAGAGAAAGAAATGGCGCCGGTCTATGCTCCCGCAGAGGTGGAAGACAGGCTTTATCAGGAGTGGTTGGCTCACAATTATTTTCAAGCGCTGGGGGATCCGGAAAAAGCGACATTTACTATCGTCATTCCCCCCCCTAATGTGACGGGCTCTTTACATATGGGCCATGCGCTTGATAACACCATCCAGGATATTTTAATCCGACGTAAACGCATGCAGGGTTTTGACACACTCTGGCTGCCCGGCACCGACCATGCGGGGATTGCTACCCAGATTAAAGTGGAAGAACATTTGGCTGAAGAAGGAGTATCCCGTTATGAATTAGGGCGGGAGAGATTCATCGAGCGGATTTGGGGCTGGAAGGAAGAGTATCACCGGCGGATTACAAAACAGCTGCAAAAGCTTGGAGTGTCCTGTGACTGGTCAAGAGAGCGCTTTACCATGGATGGGGGCTGTTCCCGGGCTGTGCGTGAAGTCTTTGTTTCTCTCTATGAGCGGGGGCTGATTTATCGGGGAGATTATATCATCAACTGGTGTCCCCGTTGTCACACCGCGCTCTCTGATATTGAAGTGGAGCACGAAGATAAAGAGGGAATTTTGACTTTTATTCGCTATCCGCTGGTGACTGGGGAAGGCCATCTTGTTGTAGCTACCACCCGCCCGGAAACTATGCTGGGCGATACGGCGGTGGCTGTTCACCCGCAAGATTCACGCTATGCCCATTTGATCGGTAAACAGGTGCTGCTGCCGCTGCTGGAGCGGCCCATTCCGGTAGTTGCCGATGAGTACGTCGATCCGGAGTTTGGCAGCGGGGCGGTGAAAATCACACCGGCACATGACGCCAATGATTTTGCCTTGGCTGCCCGCCATAGTTTGCCTGCGGTAGTAGTGATTGCTGCTGATGGCACGATGACGAAAGAGGCGGGAGTTTATGCCGGCCTTGACCGCTTTGCGGCAAGAGAGCAGGTGGTGGCTGACTTGGAAAAAGCGGGACTGCTGTTGGAGAAGGTAGGACATGCTCACTCGCTGGGCCATTGTCAGCGCTGTCAGACTGTGATTGAGCCGCTCCTATCCAAGCAGTGGTTCGTGCGGATGAAGCCGCTTGCGGAGCCGGCCATCGCCAAAGTGAAAAGCGGGGAAATCCGCTTTGTGCCGGAGCGCTTTACCAGGACTTATCTTAACTGGGTGGAGAATATCCGGGATTGGTGCATTTCCCGTCAAATTTGGTGGGGACACCGTATTCCCGCATGGTACTGCGCCTGCGGTGAGACGATTGTCTCGCGGGTAGAGGTAACATCCTGTCCTCATTGCTTTGGCCAAGAGCTGTTCCGGGACGAAGATGTGCTTGACACTTGGTTCTCCTCGGCGCTCTGGCCCTTTTCTACTTTGGGTTGGCCGGACAGAACGGAGGATTTGGCCCATTTTTATCCCACCAGCGTGCTGGTCACCGGGTATGATATTATCTATTTTTGGGTGGCGCGAATGATTTTTATGGGACTGCAGTTTATGGAGGAAATCCCCTTCCAGACCGTTTATATACATGGCCTAGTGCGGGACGAGCAGGGACGGAAAATGAGCAAATCCCTCGGTAATGGCGTTGACCCTCTGGAAATTATTGAACAATACGGCGCCGATACATTGCGTTTTACTTTAATTACAGGACAGGCGCCTGGTAATGACCAGCGCTTCCGACTGGAAAATGTGGAGAACAGCCGTAATTTTGCTAATAAGATTTGGAATGCGTCCCGTTTTGTATTGATGAATCTTGATCATTTGATGGCGGAGCAAGTGGTGATTACAGGCAGTATTACCGATGCGGATCGCTGGATTCTGCACCGTTTCAACGAGACTGCAGACCAGGTTAACCGGTTGATGGAGCGGTATGAGCTGGGGGAGGCAGCCAAGACTATTTATGAATTTTTGTGGAGCGATTACTGCGACTGGTATATTGAAATGGCTAAAATTCCGCTCTATGGGGCAGAAACGGTTGAGCAAAAACAGACGGCCAGGGCTGTTTTAACCTATGTGCTGGAGAGGACGCTAAGGCTGCTGCATCCATTTATGCCTTTTATCACGGAAGAAATTCGTCAAAAGCTTCCCCATGACGGCGGCAGCATTGTGCTGGCCTCCTGGCCGGAATACGACGACAAGCTGGTATTTTCGGAGGCTCACGACCGTATGAATACTGTCATGGCAGTAACGCGCACCATTCGTTATCTGCGCAGTGAAGTGCAGCTCTCGCCGGGCAAGAAGGTGCGGGTAGTTCTGCATGCCGGGAGCGAGAGCTCTGCTGTGGCGTTGACTGAAGGAATTGCCATGCTGCAAAAGCTGGCGGGACTGGAAGAGGCAGTGATTACGCTTGCCTTGCCTGAAAAACCCAGGCAGGCGGTAACTGCAGTAGTGGGAGATATTGATATTTACCTGCCCCTGAGTGGCTTGGTTGATTTGGCGCAGGAAATAGCGCGCTTGGAAAAAGAACTGCAAAAACTGGCTGGCGAACTGACCCGCTTGGAGGGAAAGCTAACTAATCCTGGTTTCTTGGCAAAAGCACCGCTTGAAGTGGTGGCGGAGGAAAGGGCTAAGGCAGAGGGCTATCGCTTAAAATGGGAGAAAGTCCATGCCCGTCTGGAAAGCTTACGTTAAGCGGGAACAGGAGGCGCGATTAGCATTATGAATTACGCAGAGGCACTAGCCTGGATTCACGGCCTTTACCGTTTCGGCATGAACCCGGGCTTGGAGCGAATTAAGGTACTGCTCCGGAGGCTTGGTGATCCGCAGCAGAGGCTGCGTTGCATCCATATTGCCGGCACAAACGGCAAAGGGTCAACAGCCGCGTTTCTTGCTTCGATGCTCGAGGCCGAGGGAAAAAGGGTGGCACTTTATACATCGCCTTATCTGGAAGCATTTACTAACCGGATGGCTATTAACGGTGCTGACATCGGCCGGGAGCGGCTGGCGGCACTGGCTACGGCAGTGAAGTTTCAAGTCGATGAAATGGTCCGCACCGGGGTAGGGCAGCCGACAGAATTTGAAGTTGTCACTGCGCTGGCGTTTATGTACTTTGCCGAGGAGCAGCCAGACTGGGTGGTGGTGGAAGTGGGCTTGGGCGGCCGTCTTGACGCCACTAATGTAATAGAGCCGGTGGTCTGCGCCATTACTAATATCGGACTGGAACATACCCAGGTGTTGGGCGACACTATTGAAGAAATTGCTTATGAAAAAGCCGGCATCATTAAATCCGGTGCCGCCACAGTTACTGCGGCGGAAAACCTGCAGGCGCTAAGTGTCTTTCGAAAGATTGCCCGGGAGCGAGGCGCGAGACTGTATGAACTGGACGGGGAATTTCGCTGTATTCCTGTCGGCGCGACTTTGGACGGGCAGACCTTTGATTATCAGAGCCCATGGCGTGAGCTAAAAGGCCTGCAGATTACCATGCTGGGGCAACATCAGGTGCGCAATGCAGCCCTGGCACTAGCCGCGCTGGAGTTGTTGCCGGAGCCCCTTATTGAAGATGCTGTGCGGCGAGGGCTTGCCGACACCTGCTGGCCAGGACGGCTGGAAGTGTTTTCTCGCAATCCCTTGGTGCTGGTGGACGGCGCGCATAATCCGGATGGGATTCGTGCTCTCTGCCAGGCGCTCCCAGGCATTCTGAGCGGGAAAAAACTGTGGTTAGTGGTGGGCATTTTAGGCGATAAGGCGGTAGATGAGATTTTGGCGGAGATAGTTCCGCTAGCCACCGCCGGCTTGATTATCACTAAGCCGGATAATCCCCGGGCGGCGGAACCAATGATGGTGGCAGAAATGGCCAGGCGTTATGCTTTGCCGGGGGTGAGTGTGGCTGTGGCAGAGACTGTCGCTGCCGCAGTCGGTAAAGGGCTTGCCAAGCTGAGTGCGGACGAGGCTCTCTGTGTCGCCGGCTCCCTCTATACTATTAGTGAAGCAAGAGAGATTCTGAAAGCACGGTTTAGCTGCTAAATATATTTTTGCGGATGGGGCAGGGATTTTCTCTGCCGCGTGGAATAACTTTGATGTTTGTGTAAGATTTTAGTCTGCGAGGATAGGTGGCGGAGCGTGACGAAAAAAAACGAAGCAGTGCAGGAGTTTTTGCAAATTTCTCGAATACTTCCGTGTTAAGCAAAAGTATTCTTAATATTTTTATTTTAAGGGGTGAATTGTGCAGATGAGCTTTAAGACGTTTAAGGGAGGCGTTCATCCCGGCGACTTTAAAAGTGCGACCGAGAAGAAGCCTGTCGTTCCCGCCAAGCCCCCTGCGGTGGCTATTATCCCACTGTCACAGCATATCGGAGCGCCTTGTGAGCCGCTCGTCGCTGTGGGGGATGAAGTGAAGATGGGGCAAAAGGTTGGTGACAGCAAAGGTTTTGTTTCCGCCCCGGTTCATTCCAGTGTTTCCGGGAAAGTGATAAAGATTGAAGCGTGTAATTCGGCGTTGGGTCGGCCTGTGCAAGCAGTCTACATTGAAAATGATTTCCAGGATACTTGGCACGAAGATGTGCAGCCCAATCCCAACTGGCAGCAGTTGTCGACAGATGAGTTAAAAAAGTTGATTAGAGAAGGCGGCATTGTCGGTATGGGAGGAGCCACATTTCCTACCCATGTAAAAGTTTCGCCTCCACCGGGTCAAGTCATCGAATATGTGCTGGTTAACGCGGCCGAGTGCGAGCCTTACCTTACCGCCGATCATCGCGCGATGCTAGAGCGTCCGGAAGATATTATCACCGGACTACAGATTGTTATGAAAGTTGTCAATGCGCCCAAAGGGATGATTGGCATTGAGGATAATAAGCCGGATGCGGTGGAAATTCTCAAAAAAGCAGCCGCCAACTTTCCCGATATTGAAGTTCATGCCCTTCATACCAAGTACCCGCAGGGCGCGGAAAAACAGTTGATTAAAGTGTTTACCAATCGCGAAGTGCCTTCCGGCGGCTTGCCCTCCATGGTAGGGTGTGTGGTGCAAAACCCCGGCACGTGCATTGCCATCGCTGATATGGTGCGTTTCGGCAAGCCCTTGATTGAGCGCAACGTCACAATTACCGGCTCAGGAATTATGGAGCCAAAAAATATGCTGGTGAGAGTAGGCACGCCTTTAGAAGAAGTGATTGAGCAATGCGGCGGCTTCAAGTCTAATATCCGCAAAATGGTTCTTGGCGGTCCGATGATGGGTTTCTCGCAACCGGGGCCGGAAAACCAGCCTGTCACTAAAGGAACATCCGGTATTCTTTGCCTTACCGAGCAGGACGTGCAGATTTATGATATCCGCCAGTGTATTAAGTGCGCCAAATGTGTAGATGTCTGCCCGGTTAGCATTATGCCTCTTTTTATCGGCTCATCTGTCGAGCAGGGCATGTACGACAAAGCGGAAGCATATAACGCTATGGACTGCATTGAATGTGGTTGCTGCACATATATCTGCCCTTCCAAGCGTCCGCTGGTGCAGTGGATTCGGATGTCCAAGGGGGATATTGCGGCCAGACGTGCTGCCGCCGCAGCGAAAAAGTAAGCGCAAAGGTAAAGGAGGGATAACCGGATGGATAGAAAATTAGTCGTTTCTTCATCGCCGCACTTAAAGACGACGGAATCGGTTCGAAGTGTGATGATTGACGTGCTTGTGGCCTTATTTCCCGCCGCTTTGGCCGGCGTAATCTTCTTTGGCGCGCCAGCGCTCATAACCATGGTGCTAACTACAATTTCCGCCATGGTCACGGAAGCAATAATTTTGCGTCAGAAAAATATTTTTGGCGACGGCAGTGCGGCTGTGGCAGGATTACTGCTCGCCATGGTTCTGCCCCCCGCCGTGCCCTGGTGGCTCGCCGTTATCGGCGGTATTACCGCCATAGCCATCGGCAAACAGGTTTTTGGCGGGATTGGCAACAACATTTTTAACCCGGCTCTGGTGGCTCGTGCCATTCTTATGGCATCCTGGGCGAGCCACATGACTACTTGGGTTCGCCCTGTTGACTTGGCCACAGCCGCTACGCCGCTGGCATTAGGTCAGAAAGCCTTTAGTTTTATTAATTTATTTGTGGGCGCCGTTCCCGGCAGTATTGGTGAAACCAGCACATTTGCCTTGATTCTGGGGGCTGGCTGGCTATTCTATAAAGGCCATATTACTTGGCGGATTCCCGGTGGTTTTATCGGTACTGTTTTTGTGATGGGCTTTTTATTTGGCGGTTACGGCGGTGTGTTGCCCATGATTTCAGCCGGCCTTTTCCATGTATTGGCCGGCGGCGTAATGCTGGGCGCGCTTTTTATGGCTACCGATATGGTGACTTCGCCGGTGACTGCCAAGGGGCAGTTGATTTTTGGGATTGGCTGCGGCATGCTGACGATGCTGATTCGCCTCTTCGGCGCGTTCCCTGAAGGCGTCATGTTCGCCATCCTGATGATGAACGCCCTGACGCCGTTAATTGATAATAAGACCTTGCCCAGGAAATACGGGGAGGTGGCGAAATAATGAAAGAAATGATGCGCACAGGGATAATTTTGATGCTTATCTGCGCGGTTGCAGCCGCAGCCTTGGCTTACACCAACCAAGTGACATCCGCGATCATTGCAACGCGCCTTCATCAGGAGAAAGTGGCACAACTGGCGGAATTGTTCCCTACGCTGACCAACTTTGAGGAAAGAACGGTGGACGGCCGCAGCGCTACAGTCGCCTTTGATGCGGAGAATAAGTTTGTGGGCGTGTTGGCCGAAGGGCAGACTGAGGGTTATGGCGGCCCTATTAGTTTCAACCTGGGGATTAATGCGGCCGGGGAAATTGTCGGTTTGACGGTGGTGGCTCAGACGGAAACGCCGGGCTTGGGCGACATAATCAAAGAAACGTGGTTTACCGAACAGTTTCTCGGCAAAAAAAGCGGCGACGCCTTCACCGTGGATGCCGTCTCCGGCGCGACAGTTTCCGTCCGAGCCATGGAGCGCGGGGTAGAGAAAGAGTATAACGAAATCTGGCGCCGCTTCAGCGATGGAGGTGCAGCCGGTGCCGAGGGCACCAGCGCTCCGGCTTTTAGCCTGGAAGGCGTGACAGACGGCACTTATGCCGGCACAGCCCCTGGTTTTATAGGAGATATTACCCTGGAAGTGACTGTCGCCGGCGGCAAAATCACAGCCATTAATGTCACAGAGCAACAGGAAACAGCCGACCGCTGGGCAGACGCCCAAAAGGTGATCGAGGAAATAATCGCCAAGCAGACAGTACAAGTCGATACGGTTTCAGGGGCAACAGTATCTAGCGACGCCATTATCAAGGCCGTGCAAAACGCACTGGCACAATAGGCGGGAGGTGTGAAACGATGAGTGTGATGAGTGAATTCTCAAAAGGGATTGTTAAAGAAAATGCCATCTTCCGCTTGGTGCTTGGTATGTGCCCCGCACTGGCTGTTACAACCAAGGCTGAGTTTGGCCTTGGGATGGGTCTTGCTACCACAGCAGTGCTTGTTGGCTCCAACGTGGTGATTTCCCTAATGCGCAGTATTATTCCGGCAAAAGTCCGGATCCCTGCCTTCGTCATTGTTATTGCCACGTTTGTGACGATGGTCGATATGCTCTTAAATGCCTATCTGCCTGTACTTCATGGACAACTGGGTATTTTTGTGCCACTGATTGTGGTAAATTGTATTATCCTGGGGCGAGCCGAAGCATTTGCTTCCAAGGCTCCCGTTATCCACTCGCTGGCTGATGGTATCGGTATCGGTTTAGGATTTACGCTTTCCCTGGTGTTACTGGGTTCCGTGCGCGAGTTGCTGGGTGCCGGTACCATTTTTAACGTCAATCTGCTGGGAGCCGCCTATGAGCCGTTTAAGGTTTTTGGCTCCCCGCCGGGCGCTTTCCTGGCGCTTGGCTTGTTGTTGGCGCTGGTGAATATGCTCTCCAAGAAATACAAACTGGAGTAAAGGAGGCTAGACTGTGGGCGAGATCTTTGCAATTATTTTTGGTGCGATTTTCATTAATAATTTTGTGTTGTCCCGCTTTTTAGGTATTTGCCCGTTCATGGGCGTTTCTAAAAAAGTGGAAACTTCATTGGGCATGGGGATGGCCGTTACTTTTGTGATGGGCTTGGCTTCGTTTGTAACCTGGCTGCTCGAGTATTATGTGCTGGTACCAAATCAACTGGAATATCTGCGTACCATCGTGTTTATCTTGGTTATCGCCTCGCTAGTCCAGTTTGTGGAACTGGTGATCCGCAAAGCCAGCCCCACCCTTTACCAGTCGCTCGGTATTTTTTTGCCGCTGATTACAACCAACTGTGCTGTGCTGGGCGTGGCGATTTTGAATATTCAGCTAGAGTACAATCTGTTTGAGGCCGTCGTCTTTGGCGTAGCTGCTGCCGTAGGTTTCACCTTGGCCTTGGTAATTATGGCGGGAATCCGCGAGCGGCTGGAATTGGTGTTTATTCCGAAACATTTTCAGGGTGTATCTATCGCCATGATTATTGCCGGAATCCTGTCCCTAGCTTTCGGGGGATTCAAGGGCATGATGTAGGGGGAAATGACAATGAGTATAATTATACCGGCAATTCTTAGCCTAGGTGGGCTAGGGTTGTTATTTGGCGGCGTATTGGCCTTTGCCGCGCAAAAGTTCGCCGTTGAAGTCGATCCCAAGGTGGAAATGGTTCAGGAAGCACTTTTGGGTGCCAACTGCGGCGCTTGCGGCTATGCCGGCTGTGCCCAGTTTGCAGAAGAAGTAGTAGCAGGAAAAGCGCCGGTTAGCGGCTGTACGCCCGGTGGCGCTAAGACGGCAAGTAGAATCGCCGAAATTCTCGGGGCGGAAGCCCCGTCAGCAGAAGCACGCCTTGTGGCGCAAATTGTTTGCCTAGGCGACGGGGTTACCGCCAAAACTAAGCATATTTATGACGGTGCGCCTGATTGTAAAGCGGCGCTGATGTTTGGCGGCGGACCACTGGCTTGTAGCTTTGGCTGCGTAGGTCTTGGCAACTGTGTCCGCGCTTGCCCTGTTCATGCCATAGTCATGGGAGATAACGGCCTGCCCGTTATTGATACGGTTCTCTGTATCAGCTGCGGCAAATGCAAAAACATCTGCCCGCGACAGGTGATTGAAATGGTGAACGCTAATGGTCTGCACCACGTGCGCTGTAAGTCTCGTGACAAAGGCAAGCTTGTTCGGACAGTGTGCGAACGTGGATGTATCGCCTGTAATCTTTGTGTGAAAGCTTGCCCCGTGGAAGCCATTCGCATGGAAAACAACTTAGCTATCATTGACAGTTATATCTGTACGAACTGCGGCGAATGTGTCGAGGCTTGTCCGCGTACTACCATTGTTTAGGCTGCGGCGCGGAAGACTTCTCTTCCGCGCCAGCTTTTTTCGTTGACATTCCCGGGTTACGGGAGTAAACTTAGTTTGTCGTATAATGACTTTATTGTGAGTCGGTTATTTCGCCGATGTTAACAAGTCGGACATCTGACCCCTAATAATGGAGGAATTTATGGATAAGCTGACACACATAAATGAACAGGGACGCGCTAAAATGGTGGATGTTTCCGCAAAAGACGATACCCGCCGGCTGGCGGTGGCGCAAGCCTCTGTGCGGATGAAGTCGGCAACGCTGGAGTTAATCGCTGCCGGCGGCATCGCCAAGGGAGACGTGCTGGCCGTTGCTCAGGTGGCCGGCGTGCTGGCGGCAAAAGAGACGTCACGCTTGATCCCCATGTGTCACCCGCTGTTTATTACGGCGGTTGATATTTGCTTTACGCTTGATAATGTGAGACAGCTTGTGAAAATAAAAGCTACGGTTGGTACTACCGGCAAAACAGGCGTGGAAATGGAAGCGCTTACCGCCGTTTCAGTGGCTGCGCTGACAATTTATGATATGTGTAAGGCCATTGATAAGGAGATGGAAATCGGCGATGTCTGTTTGCTGGAAAAGCAGGGCGGCAAATCGGGTGATTATCGTCGTATTGAAGGCGGGGAGGAGGGTAGGCAGTGAAAAAAATCGAGAAAGACACCACTTTTTGGGCGACGGCAGGCGTATTGTTTCTCTTTTGGATTTTGATCACCTGGCGTCTGCACTGGCAGCACTTGCTGGTGGGTGCGATCTGCTCTTACGGAATCGCCGCTTTTAACCATGATTTATTGCTGAAGCCGGTAGAGCGTCCGCTGTATCATAAAAAAACGCTTTGGAAGTGGGTCGTCTACTTCTATATTCTGGTGGTTGCCATTTTTAAGTCCAACTGGGATGTGGCAAAGATTGTCTTGAAGCCCAAAATGGACATTTCTCCGGGATTTATTAAATATCGGGCAAGACTGAAAAAACCGCTAAATAGAGTAATTCTCGCCAACTCCATCACTTTAACCCCCGGAACTTTAACGGTGGAAATGGAAGGCGATATCTATGTGGTTCATGCCATTACCCGAGGCAATGCTGAGGATGTGGCTGAATGGGATATGATCGACAGGCTGGTTGAAATCGAGGAGGCAGAACAAAATGGGGCTTGAGTTTACCTTTCTTGAGAACATTTTTATCGGTGTGAGCGTAATCCTGATTATTGCCACCTTTTTTTGCCTTTATCGTGCTGTGGTAGGCCCAAGCGAGGCTGACCGAGTGGTGGCCATTAACATTATCGGCACTAAAACTGTAGTAATTATTTCGCTGATCGCCTTTGTACTGAAACAGGAATTTTTCTTGGATGTGGCCTTGGTTTATGCTCTGATTAGCTTTGTGGCCACCATCGGGATTGCAAAATATATGGAAAAAGGTGCCTTGGAGTAGGGGAGGATTACGATGACTGTCGTAACTAACACGCTTATTATTATTACTCTTGCCGCCGGCCTGTTTTTCTTTCTTGTTGGGGTGGTGGGCCTGATCAGATTGCCTGACGTTTATTCCCGTATGCATGCCACAACAAAATGTGACACGTTGGGCGCGGGCTTGATTCTGTTTGCGCTCGTCTTGTACGCCGGTTTTTCCAATGCCAGCGTAAAGCTCTTATTTATGATTCTCTTTCTTTGGATTACTAACCCAACTGCTGCCCATGTAATTGCCCGTGCCTCCTATCGAAATAAAGTCCGCTTTTGCGAAGGCACATACGAACTCGATAAAACCGGGGAGGCGCAGTGCAATGATTGATGTTCTGAAATACCTGATTCTTTTTTTTCTGGTTTTTTGCGCCGTCTTTGTGGCAAGGACAAAGGATATGCTCTCGGCAGTGATTATTTTCGCTGCATACAGTCTAATGATGGCTATTCTCTGGTTGCTTTTAGCGGCGCCGGATATTGCCATAACGGAAGCGGCTATCGGTGCCGGCGTAACAACCTTGCTGCTCGTGGCAGCCATTAGTAAGACGAGGAGGGAAGAATAGGTGAGAAAACTGCTGGTGCTTTTTTTTCTTGCGGTGATCATGGTGGTGCTGGTGGCAACTGTGATTGAAATGCCTACAATCGGCGACCCTGCCAATGTGACCAACAACGAAGTTCCACGCCGCTATGTGGAAGCTAGCCTGGAGGAAACGGGAGCGCTAAATGTGATCGCTAGTATCATTACAGACTACCGTGCCTTTGACACACTAGGTGAGGCCACTGTGCTTTTTGTGGCAATTGCCGCAGTATTATCCAATTTGAAAGCGCACTGATGTCGCATGCGAGGTGAATGACTTGGAAGATGTTATTGTCCGTTATGTCAGCCGTTTTATCCTGCCTTTTGTTCAGCTTTACGGGCTGTATGTCGTGCTGCACGGCCACCTTTCCCCCGGCGGCGGATTTTCCGGTGGTGCCGTTATCGGTGCGAGCATGATTTTATACGCGCTGTCTTTTAACTTGGCGGCAGGGTCAAAGAAATTATCACACGATGTTTCTTCCATCCTGGAAAGTAGCGGTGCGCTGATTTTTGCCGGGATGGGACTTCTCTCAATTTTGCTGGGAGGAAACTTTCTTGCCAACAGAGCTGCCGGCATTCCTTTAGGCACGCCGGGAAATCTTTTTAGCAGCGGCTCCATTGCGATCATTACTTTTGGCGTGGGAATCAAAGTGGCCAGCACCATGATTACGCTGTTTTACAGCCTGATTGAGGAGGAGGGACATAGTCATGACCATCACTGAAATTGTGCTGCGTTTGCATGCCAACAGTTATTATTTCTTTGCCATAATCCTCTTTATTATCGGCTTTCATACTATGTTGACTCATAATAATTTAATCAAAAAGGTGATCGGCATGAATATTATGGATATGGCCATCTTCTTGTTTTTTGTGGCCATCGGCTATGTCCGCGGCGGCCGTTCGCCGATTCTTGAACCGGGTGTTAACCACACTTTTATTAACCCGCTCCCTTCTGCCCTAATTCTGACCGGAATCGTTGTAGCCGTCAGCGTTACGGCGTACGCTCTGAGTCTGATTATCAAACTGTACAAGCACTATGGAACTATTGACGCGGAGGAAATTATGCGTATACGGGGAGGCGGCTCCCTGTGAATCTAAGTCAACACTTGCCTGCACTAATTGTGGTAGTGCCGCTTTTTTTTGCTTTTGTCATGCCTTTGCTGGCACGCTGGCGCAAACAGTGGTGTGTGCCGGTCACCTTGGGTGCAATTATTTTTTCTTTTGTTGCTGCGGTGAAGATGGCGTTTCAGGTGATGAACACCGGACCTTTCTCTTATTATATGGGAGACTGGCCGCCGCCTTGGGGGATTGAACTTGGCATTGATTATCTAGCAGCATTTGCCGCCCTGACAATTACCGGCGTAGGTTTGTTGATTATTTGGTACGGCAGCAAGGATCTGCTTCATGAACTTAAAGCGGAAGTCATCGGCTGGTATTACACGCTCTACCTGCTGCTGATCGCCTCCATGGTAGGGATTGTGATTACAAATGACATCTTTAATATGTTCGTCTTTCTTGAAATTTGTGCTATCGCCGCCTGTGGGATAATATCAATTAAAGAAAGCAGGGACTGCATAGAGGCAGCTTTTAAGTATTTGGTATTATCTGTATTGGGTTCCGGCGCTTTCCTGTTAGCCGTCGCCATGCTCTATATGGTAACAGGGCACTTAAACTTTACTTTTATGGCAGAAGCTCTGCCGGAAGCGATGGCTCTCTATCCCAATAATTTACTGGTGGCATTGGCACTGTTAATTGTCGGGCTAGGAGTGAAAGCGGCGCTCTTCCCGTTGCACGTTTGGTTGCCAGATGCCCATTCCTCGGCGCCTTCTCCCTCTTCTGCTGTACTATCTGCTCTCGTGATTAAAGTTTATGCGGTGGCAATGATTAGACTGCTTTACCTTGTTTTCCCGCGAGAACTGCTGGGGATGGCTCCCGTGATGGAGATAATCCTTTGGATGTCCTCCCTAGCCATTATTATCGGCTCAATGTTTGCCATTGTACAGGATGACATTAAAAAAATGCTCGCCTACTCTAGTATTGCCCAAATTGGTTACGTCTTTTTAGGTGTGGGTCTGATGAGCGAATCTGCGCTGGTCGGCGGTATCTTGCATATTTTCAACCATGCTTTAATGAAATCCATGCTCTTCTTGGCCGCAGGCGCCTTTATTTATGGCACGGGAGTGCGGAAGCTTAGTGAGCTGAAAGGAATCGGACACACCATGCCAATCCCAGCCATTGCTTTCTGTATCGGTGCGTTTTCCATGGTGGGAATCCCGATTACCAGTGGGTTTATTTCTAAATGGTACTTGGCTTTAGGTTCTCTTGACGTCGGGCGTCCGTTTTTTATGGGAGTGATTCTCATCAGCAGTCTGTTAAACGGGTTCTATTATTTGCCGATTGTGGTTAATGCCTTTTTCGGCGAGCCGGAAAAGGCTGTGGCTAAGCCCAAGCCGTTGCCGAAACAGATGCTTGTGCCACTCACAATTCTCAGTTTTGGCGTGATTTTCTTTGGCGTTTTTCCGTCGCTGATTTTAGGAATTGTTTACAGAGCGGCTCAGCTACTGCTGGGATTATAATAAAGCTGGGATGTTAGTTTAAGCATTTTAGGGAGAGCTTTATTTAAAGAAGGGGAGATGAGGAAATGCCGCAGTTAGATTCATTTCTGCCTGTTTGGATCGTGATGTTCCCAATGGTGATGACTGTAGTGATTTTTTATGTGGAACAACGATCAGAGAAGATGCGCAATGCGCTGGCCGTAGCCACCTCTGTCGTCACGTTTCTTTCTGTTCTGGCGCTGTATCCGGGAGTTATGGCCGGCAAGATTATTGAGTTTGAGCTGTTTCAGATATTGCCCAACTTGGCTATTTCTTTCAGGGTGGACATCCTGAGCTTCTCTTTGGCGTTACTCTCATCATTTATCTGGATGTTGGTAGCGATTTACTCGATTGATTATATGTGTAAGGAGCATGGTTGCAATCGTTATTATCCGGTGTTGATTATCACCCTTGCCAGTTGTATGGGAATTTTTATGGCAGGAGACCTGTTCACTCTTTTTGTGTTCTTTGAGTTGATGTCACTGATTTCATATGTATTAGTCGTCCACGAGGAAACGATTGAGGCGCTCCGCGCAGGGTATAAGTATCTGATTATGACCATCATTGGCGGACTTGCTCTCTTCTTTGGAATTATAATTACCTTTGAACTTGGCGGTTCAGTTTCGTTGAGCAATCCAGTGCCCCTAATCAGCGAACCGTCAAACCTGGCATTTTTCGCTTTTATATCTTTTCTAATTGGTTTTGGCATGAAAGCCGGGATGTTTCCGCTGCACGTCTGGTTGCCGGATGCCCATCCGGTTGCTCCGTCTCCCGCCAGTGCCCTGCTTTCAGGAATCATGTTAAAAACAGGCGCATACGGTTTACTGCGGGTTATCTTCCACGTCTACGGGATCGAATTCATGCAGGAAACGGGCTGGACGGTGATTCTTGCCGTGGTGGCCGTGATTACCATTCTGCTGGGTTCCGCGGTAGCAATTACCCAAGAGAATCTGAAGCGCCGTCTGGCATACTCTAGTGTTGGTCAGATGGGCTACATTCTGCTTGGGATCTCCATTCTTAACGAGCGCGCGCTGATGGGGAACATCTTTCATATTTTCAGCCACGCTTTTATGAAGAGCACCCTCTTTTTGGCGGCCGGCGCGATTATCCTCAAAACGGGCAAGAAAAATATTAAGGATTTAGGCGGTATTGGCCGCCAGATGCCGTTTACCATGTTTGCCTTTACGCTGGCAGCCTTATCGATGATTGGTATTCCGCCATTTAACGGTTTTTTAAGTAAGTGGACTCTATCGCTTGGGGCGATGGATGCCGGCGTTCCTTTCTACGTGTTGATTCTTTTGATTAGCAGTTTATTGAATGGGCTTTATTATCTGCCGATCATTATTTCCGCTTTTTTTGGTGAAGAGCACGGTGAAGGGCATCAGCATCAATCAATAAAAATCAACGAGGCTCCCTATAAAATGCTGATACCGATCGCTATCTTGGCGATTAGCTGCCTGCTTTTCGGGCTGCTCCCTTCCAACCTGCCCTTTGACTTATCCCGGGTGGCCGCAGAATATTTGCTTAGGGGAGGATTCTAGTCAACATGATCTTCACATCCTTTTTGCCGGTGCTGGCCATCTTAGTCCCCTGGCTTGGTGCGCTGGTGGTCTTTCTGGCAGGCTATCTCTCGGAGAAATTACGCAATCTGCTGGCGGTGCTGGTAGCTTTGGCTACATGCGGCATTGTCCTCTCGCTCTATCCCTATGTGCAGACAGGCACAGTCGTCTATCGCTTTGCCGATCTGATGAGCTTTGGGCTTTATTTTCGTGTTGATTTTCTCAGCTTTGTTTTCGCGGCGCTTTTCTCGCTAAGTTGGCTTTTTGCGACGATCTATGCTACCGTCTACATGAAGAAGGAGCACGCACAGAACCGCTTCTATCTCTTTCTCCTGTTAACTTTTGCGCATTGTCTGGGCGTCGTTCTGGCCGGTGATTTGTTTAGTCTTTTCTTATTTTTTGAGCTGATGACTTTCTCTTCCTACGTGCTCGTTATTCATCGGCAAACACCGGGGGCGATCAGAGCCGGTAATATCACAATATATATGGGTGTCGCCGGAGGGTTGGCGCTGCTGATGGGTATTTTTATCCTCTTTGCAGGGGTAGGTACGTTGGATCTTGTGCCTATGCTGGAAAGAATCCTGGCGGCCGGGATTAACCCGCTGCTTGTAATCCCCCTGTTTATGGTCGGCTTTGGCATCAAAATGGGGATGGCACCGCTGCATATTTGGATGCCCAGAGCCTATGAAGAAGGTCCCTCGCCGATAAACGCCATCTCATCGGCGGCCATGCTGAAAGCCGGTGCCTACGGGATGATTCGGATCATCGGCATGGTTTTCACTCCGGCAAATCCGGCAGTAGTGCCGGCTGGGGCGGAAGTGATTAAATATATTGGACTAGCCGTCATTTGGCTGGGGATTCTCACGATGGTCATGGGTGCTGCCTTGGCAATTTTGCAACATAACGCCAAGCGAATCCTGGCCTATAGCAGTGTCAGCCAGATGGGCTATATTCTGATGTGCATCGGCGTGGCCGCTTTTCTCGGCTTCGAAAAAGGAGCGGTGGGCTTTTCCGGTGCGATGTATCATATTATTAATCATTCCGTCTTTAAGGCGGCACTCTTTATGGTGGTGGGAGCAGTTTACCTGATTACCTTGGATGTGGATCTTAGCCGTGTGCGGGGAATGATGAAAAAGGTTCCTTTTCTGGCGTTCGTTTTTTTGATTTCCTATGTCGCCATTGCCGGTGTACCTGGTGGGAGCGGCTATGCTTCCAAGGCTATCATGCACAGAGCCATTGTTTACGCCTATAAATACGGCGGAGAGTTCACCAGTCTGTGGGTGGCAGAGAAGTTTTATGTTCTAGCCAGCGCGATGACTGTAGTTTATTTTGCTAAGTTGTTTATCGGGCTTTTTTTGGGTAATATGCGGAAGGAGCACTTGCATCTAAATTTTCAGGTATCACCGCTGATTAAGGGCGTTTTGTTACTTTACTCAGCAGCGATTTTGGCTGTGGGCTTCTTCCCGAACTTTGTCTTAAACCGTATCGTCATTCCAGCCGGAGCCGGCTTCTCCTTTGACGCGTATGGCTTCAAGGCCTTAAAGGAAATCAACTTTTTCCTTTGGTATGATTTGCAGGAACCGCTGTTGGTCTTTGCCTTGGCTGCGCTGATGTATCTGGTCTTAGACCATAAGCGAATTTTCGATTGGAAAGCACCGGAGTGGCTTAGTGTGGAGCATAGTTTTTTTCTGCCGCTGTCCCGCTTTTTCTTTAAAACTTGTTGTAATTTCGGCACAGCTTTCGACTCTGCTATCAATCGGACATATTTGCAGTCCGGAAAAATAGCTTCGGAGATGTGCAAATATATCACTGTTTTTGATTCTTCTGTCAATAAAGTCTATGAAAGCAGCGGAGGGGCTGCGCGCCGTCTTGCGGAACAGGCCGAAAAGTTTGACGGCGTGATAAATGACGCTTATGAAAAATCGGGTGGCGTGGCTCGGATGATCGCTGATGGAGCAGAGCAATTTGACGGCGTGATAAATGACGCTTATGAAAAATCGGGCGGCGTGGCTCGGATGATCGCCGATGGAGCGGAGCAATTTGACGGCGTGATCAATGACGCTTATGAAAAATCGGGCGGCGTGGCGCGCAAGATTGCGGACGGAGCAGAACAATTAGACGGCGTGATCAATGACACCTATGAAAAATCCGGGCAGATGGCGCGGCAGTTGGCAGACAAGACGGCGGAGCTTGATAGTTCACTGGACGAGGCATATGAGCAATCAGGCGAACATTCCCGCAGTCTGTGGGAGCGGATGCGGGGTAGTCAGTCAGACTGGAATATTAAAAACCTTAACTTCGATTCGCTCCTGATCGCTTTGACTCTAGGTCTCTTCCTCTTTTTGCTGTTTTACTATACCCGCTTTAACTGACAAACAGTTTTAATTGACATAAATTGATACAGAGGTTAAGCAAATGGCGCCTGTAGGCGTCATTTGCTTAACTTGTAGCATAGGAAATTATATCGTTCAGGGAAGCTACGATCCTATGCGTTGGGGTTTGTAAGGGGCGTACCCCTTACTCTTGCGGGGTGCTCAGGGTCCACAGACCCGCCGAAGTGGCGGCAGCCCCTAGCGGAATAAAAAAGACGCGTCAGTTGATAGAAAACGCGAAGGGTCTTTTTTATTGCGCACCGTCTTCTTCCGTGATAAACTGAAACAGACAAATACATTGGAGCGATGCAGGGTGAAACTACCACACTGGCCCCGCCGGCTGATTATTGCGATTGTCGTCTCACAGGTTCTGCTTGTTTTGTTTATAATCAGCATGGTCAGATCCGGCGGGCTGCTTGGCGGCCCTAAAAGGCTGGTACGTACAGAGTTTCTCATGAACACTGTGGTCGAAACGATAATCTATACGGCAAATACCAAAGCGGGAGAACAGGCTTTGTCGGCTGCTTCGGAGGCGACAGCCAGGCTGGCTGCCATCCTTGACAGGCACCGCGCAGGTTCTGAGGTGGCGATGATCAATGCGCAGGCCGGCAAAGGGCCGGTAAGCGTCTCTGCCGACACGTTCACAAATATTAGCTTGGCGCTGGAAGTAGGCAGTCTAACAAGCGGCGCCTTTGATATAACTGTGGCCCCCTTGCTCGAGCTATGGGGCTTTGGCACCGGAAATGCAGTCGTTCCCTCGGAGCAGCAATTGGCGAAAGTGTTGCCGCTGGTTGATTATCAGAGGGTGCGCTTGGTTGAGGAAGGGATGCAGGTCTTTCTGGAAGCTGAAGGGATGCGGCTGGACCTGGGCGGCATTGCCAAGGGCTATATCGTCGATCAGGCAGTGGAAGTGCTGCGGGCAGCGGGAGTTAGTTCCGGGACTGTGGACGCCGGTGGCGATATCCGTGCCATAGGCTCAAAGCCCGACGGTTCGCCTTGGCGAATTGGCATCCGCCATCCCCGTGAGCGGCGGGAACTAGTGGCAATAGTGGAGCTCCGGGACAAGGCGATTGTAACTTCCGGTGATTACGAGCGTTTTTTTACCGTTAGCGAGCAGCGTTATCACCATCTCCTTGACCCGCAGACAGGGATGCCTGCCCGGGGTGTGACTAGCGTAACGGTTGTGGCGCCTGATGCTTTTACAGCCGATGCTTATTCGACCGCCGTCTTTGTTATGGGACGAGAACGGGGGATGGCTTTGGTAGAGTCGCTGCCGGAGGTGGAAGCGATTATTATTACAGAAGATGGGCAAATTCATCTTTCCTCCGGACTGGAAGGGCAGGTTGAAATTCTGTAGATGATGCGCACGAAAAAACTGACTCAGCTTGCCATCTTGCTTGCTTTTGCCTTGGTTATGCATACTGTGGAAGCACTATTGCCTGTTCCCATGCTTGTCCCCGGGGCGAAACTTGGTTTGGCAAACGTGATCACTCTGTTGGCTTTTGTAATCTTCGGTTTTGGTTCAGCCATGTATCTCGCTGTCGTTCGCACACTGCTCGGCAGCATCTTCTTAGGAAATTTTCCCGGGTTTGGCTTTTATCTGAGTTTTAGCGGCGCTGTTATTTCTACCTTGGTGATGGCGCTGGGGATAGCACTTTGGAAGCGCGGAAAAATATCATTGGTGGCAGTAAGCATCATGGGAGCCGTGGCTCATAACACGGCGCAGGTTGCGGTGGCCAGTCTTGTCATCGGCAATTTTAATCTTCTGAAGCTTTATTTGCCCTTATTATTATTATTGGCCATTCCTACCGGCTTTTTTACCGGCCTGGTAGTAGTTTATACTCAAAAAGCGCTTCGCAGAGTGCTGACAGGCGTCTAGCCGCTGCGATGGGGGAAGCTATGCGGAAATTAGTCTTGGCTTCGACTTCGCCGCGCCGCGCCGAATTATTACGACAGCTTGGCCTGACTTTTGTTGTGTCGGCGAGCGGGGTGGCGGAAGAAGAGAAAGAACAGGACCCGGCGGCGCTCGTTAAACTTTTAGCAATCTCTAAAGCAAAGGCAGTGGCAGCCAAGTTTGCTGACGGCGTAATTATCGCGGCAGACACTGTGGTTTGTCTCGACGGAGAGCTATTGGGAAAGCCGCAGGATGCTAAAGATGCTGCCAGAATGCTCGCGAGTCTTTCCGGCAGGCGACATGAAGTGTTAACCGGCGTAGCCGTTCTCCGCCAACCTGACGGGCTGCTCTGCTGCCATGTTGAAAAAACAGCAGTGACGATGCGTGAAATCAGCGAGCCAGAAATTACTTGGTATTTGGCTAGCGGTGAACCTTACGATAAAGCCGGCGGCTACGGAATTCAGGGAAGAGCAGCAGTGTTTGTAGAAAAGCTGGAAGGATGCTACTTTAATGTGGTGGGGCTGCCGCTTATGGCACTCTGCAGTTTGTTGGCAGCTGTGGGAGTTCGAATCTGGGAAGGAGCTGAAAGCATTGACAACACGGCGCCTGACCATCAAGGATTTACCGCCGAGTGAAAGGCCTAGGGAAAGATTGCTCGCGGGAGGAGCCGTCAAGTTATCTGACGCGGAACTTCTCGCCATTCTGATTCGCAGCGGCACACCGCAGGAGACGGCCATCCAATTGGCGGAGAGAATTTTGTTTGAGGCCGGGGGATTGCACCAGTTGCCTCGCTGCTGCTTGGATGACCTTTTGAACCTTAAAGGCTTAGGCGTGGCCAAGGCTGTTACGATTTTGGCGGCGCTTGAGCTGTCACAAAGACTTAGTTCACGACTGCGGACAGAATTGCCTACCGTATCATCTCCCGGCGATGCGGCAGGGCTTGTGATGGAGGAAATGCGCCATAACTTGCGCGAACATTTTCGAGTGGTGTTGCTGGATAGCAAGCATAAAGTGCTGGGAATTGAAGAAATTTCTATCGGCAGTCTTAACACATCATTGGTGCATCCGCGCGAAGTTTTTAGGCCGGCCATCCGCAAGGCATGCGCCAGTATAATTTTGCTGCATAATCATCCTAGTGGAGACCCTACGCCTAGCCGGGAGGATTTGGATGTGACCCGGCGGCTCTCAGAGGCGGGACGGCTTATTGGCATTGAAATTTTGGACCATATTATCATTGGTGATGGTAAATTTGTCAGTTTTCGGGAAAAAGGATTGCTCAACCATAGTTAATTCCTGCTAAATAGAACTTACATCTTGAGGTTGTGAACAAACCTGCTATAATGGACTATAGCAGGTTTGATGACGAAAGGAGACGCATCGATGCGCTTTTTGACGAATTTTTTTTCCCGTGATATCGGGATTGACCTCGGGACCGCCAACACGCTCGTTTTTGTAAAAGGAAAAGGAATTGTGCTCAGAGAACCTTCTGTGGTAGCTATCCGCAGAGATTCAGGCACCGTTCTTGCGGTTGGTGAAGAAGCTAAAAGAATGATTGGACGCACCCCCGGTAATATTGTGGCCATTCGGCCGATGAAGGACGGCGTAATCGCCGATTTTGACATAACACAGACTATGCTTCGTCATTTCATCGCCAAGGCATATAAACGGAGGGCTATCTTTAAAGCACATGTTGTCGTCTGTGTTCCTTCCGGTGTGACAGAGGTGGAAAAACGGGCGGTGATTGACGCAACCAAACAAGCCGGTGCAAAGGAAGCATTTTTGATTGAAGAACCGATGGCGGCAGCAATTGGCGCCGGCCTGCCTGTGGAAGAACCTACCGGCAGCATGATTGTGGATATAGGCGGTGGCACAACCGAAGTAGCCATTATTTCCCTGGGCGGCATTGTGACCAGCCGCTCCATTCGGGTGGGCGGCGACGAAATGGATGAAGCCATCACTCAATATATTAAGAAAAATTACAGCCTGATGATTGGTGAACGGACGGCCGAAGAAATTAAAATCACGATCGGGACAGCCTGCAGAGGTGAGCAAGTGCGTACCATGGAAATCCGCGGGCGGGATCTGATTAGTGGCTTGCCTAAAACACAAGAGATAACAGACCGGGAAATAGAGCAGGCGCTTGCCGATCCTGTGGCAAGTATTCTGGATGCGATAAAAATTACGCTGGAAAAATCTCCGCCCGAACTGGCGGCTGATATTATGGACAAAGGAATTGTGATGACCGGCGGCGGCGCTCTTTTGCATGGACTCGACAAGCTGGTTGCCAAAGAAACGGGTATGCCTGTCTATCTTGCGGAAAATCCGTTGGATTGTGTTGCCTTAGGCGCCGGAAAAGCGTTGACGGAAATTGAACTTTTGCGCAGAGTAACACTTTCACCGCGCAGGTTAATGTAAGATTTGCATAAGGTCGGCAGACAAGGGTGAAAAACCATGCTTGCTTTCTTAATAAAAAGAAAAAGAATGCTAACGCTTTTTTTGGTGTTGACTTTGCTCTTGGTCTTAACACAGAGAACCGTTGTCCGTCAGGGGATAACTGTGGCGGAAGAAGCGTTGCTGACTGTGGTGGCTCCTGTTCAAGGGGTCTTTGGGCGTTTTGCCCGTTCTGTTGAAGGGCTGTTGATTTCAGTAAAGGGCTACCAGTTCTTAGTGGCGGAGAACCGGCGGCTGCAAGACGAGTTGGCCGCTACTCTGGTATTGGAAGCACGTTTGACCGAATTTCGCCATGAAAATCATCGGCTGCGTCAGATGCTTAACTTCGAAGCACGCAGCGAACATCAGCTTATTGCCGCTGAAGTGGTGGCTCGGGATCCAAGCGGCTGGTTTCAGACTGTCAGCATCAATAAAGGCTCGCTGCATGGCGTGGCAGAGAACTTGGCGGTCGTAACTAGTGAAGGGCTGGTAGGCAGTGTTTTGGCTGTTTCGCCTGTTACATCGCAAGTCCTTTTGCTGACAGATAGCCGGCGGGCGGTGAGTGCCATGGTGCAGCGTTCGCGAGAACCGGGGACGGTTGGCGTTGTGGAGGCGGATGCCGATTTGCCGGGTTATCTGCGCATGATCAACCTGCCGCGAGACGCTAATATCCAGCCGGGAGACACGATAATTTCTTCCGGTTTAGGCGGAATTTATCCGCAAGGACTGGTGCTTGGTTACGTCTTGGAGATGGTGGAGGAGGAGCTTGGGCTTTTTCGCTTTGCCCTGCTGCGCCCCGCAGCTAACTTTAATAGGCTTGAAGAAGTGTTTGTGGTGGTACCTAGCGCAGCGCCCGCACAAAACAACGAAGGAGCTTTTTGAGATGGGTTCAATCATTATCTTTTTGCTCTTTGCGGTCAGCTTGGCGCTGCAAGGTTCTTTATTGGTGTTAGTTAACCCAGGCGGCGTCCACCCTGATCTCTTATTGGTTTTGGTGGTCGCACTGGCTTTGCTTTCCGACAGTAAACGCGGCGCCCTCATTGGTTTGGCGGCAGGGCTGATGCAGGATATTGTTTTTGGTGCGCCGCTAGGGTTTAATGCTTTTATTAAAGTGTTGGTGGGTGCGATGGCCGGCTTTCTGGCAGAGGAAATCAATCGAGATTTTGTGCTGGCACCCATGTTGCTTGTCATGTTTTTTTCGTTGTTTAACGATTCGCTGCCTTTTCTTTTAAAGGAGTTTGCCGATATACGCCAGTCTTTTTCCCTCCTTCAGTATTTACAACAGTTTTCACCGGGCAGGCTGGTAATGCACTTTTTTATTATGGGTCTGATTTATCCTTATCTTTGCCGGGCGCAGAAGCGCCGGTTGCTGTTTCCCCAAGCAGAGAGCTCTGGCAAATAACGGAGGCTAAAATGAATAGGTCTTTGCAGAGAAGGTTGCGCGTGTTTAGCGGCCTGGTGGTTTTACTGGCATTATTGCTGACGGCTCGCTTGGCTTGGCTCCAAATCTATAATTTTGAATATTACCGCGCCAGTGCCGAAGACAACAGACAGCGCCAATTACCTATTGCGGCGCCGCGTGGTGAAATTTTTGCGGCAGACGGGGAATTGTTGGCTGCCAATCGACCGGGTTTTGCCGTGTCTTTGTTAGACTTTGATGTGCGAGACGGGGAGACTATCAGTTATCTGGCTGAGCTCTTAGCAATGGATGAGGAATATATCCGTGAGAGGGTACGGGGAGAGCGCTTCCGCAGTTTTGCCCCCATTCAGATTGCCGGTAACGTTTCGCCGGAAGTAGTGGCTAAATTGGAAGAGAGGCGTCTTGATTTGCCGGGCGTCATTATTGAAACCCAGCTTGTGCGGGAGTATGTCCACGGCAGCCTGGCGGCACATGTCTTGGGATATGTAGGTCCCATTTCAAGACGGCAAATCGAAGAAATGCAAGCACAAGGGATTTTTTATCGCGGAACAGATGCGATCGGCCAAGCAGGCGTTGAATTTGTCTGGGAACAGACGCTACGGGGGCAAGAAGGCACTTTGCTTGTGGAGAAAAACCGTTTCGGGCGTCGCACACGGGTCTTGGCTAAGGAAGACCCGGTCCCGGGAAACAGCATTTATCTGACGCTCGATGCGAGACTGCAGGAAATTGCGGAGCAGGCGTTGCGTGAAGTGATTGAAAATCTGGTGGAGAGTGGCAATACCCAGGCGGGCAGAGGCTCTGTCGTCATCATTGACCCGAGAAGCGGCGCTATCCGTGCCATGGTGAGTTACCCCGCTTATGACCCTAATACATTGGCGCAGAATTTTAAGGAGCTGGCAGCAGACAGAAGAAACCAGCCCCTTAGGAATAAAACGATTCAGGATTTCCACCCGGTCGGTTCCACTTTTAAAATGTTGCCGGGGATTGCAGCCTTGGAGGAAGGTTTAATCAACGAGCAGAGCCGGGTAACCTGCCGGGGGGTGGCCACTTTTTTTAACGGCCGGCAGACGTCGCGTTGCCTTAAGGTGCACGGTGCGCTTAGCATTATTCCTGCCATAGCTCAATCTTGCAACATTTTTTTCTATGAGATGGGTTACCGTCTGGGGATAGACCGACTTACCAGTTATGCTGAAAGTTTCGGATTTGGCAGTCCAACCGGCCTTAACGATTTGAGCGGCGAAGCCGCCGGTTCGCTGAATGGAAGAGCACGCCTAGACTTTATGCCCGGCAACCTGATGGGCGCCTCTATCGGTCAGGGCCATGAAATCACTGCTTTGCAGATGGCTAACTTTGCGGCCATGCTGGCTAATGGGGGAACTCACTTCCGCCCTTATTTAGTGCAAACGGCAAAGAATCACCTGGGCGAATTAATTTTTAACGCGAAACCGGAAGTAATTCGGCAGCTGGAGTATAGCGAGAAAAACTGGGATATTATCCGGCAGGGCATGAAAAACGTTACCGACTTTGGCGGCACGGCCCCTAGTATGCGTCAACTGCCGGTCAAGGTTGCAGGCAAAACCGGGACGGTGGAAGTATCATCGCTGCGTTATTCACACAGTACATTTGTGGGCTACGCTCCGGCAGAAGCGCCGGAACTGGCATTTTACGTCATTGTGGAAAATTCTCTGCACCGCCCCGGCAGTTCCGCCGTTCCCGTCATTAGCCAGATTATCCGGGAATATTACTCCCCCGCATCAGCTGCGGAACAGCAATAGTCTCGATCGCTGACTCTTTTTTATTATTAAGGAAGTGTCATGTAAGTGTCGTTTATTTTATGGCATAGGCAGGAATTTGCTGGTATTTGACGAAAATATTGCTGAGTGGGTGACATCTGTGGAGGAAAGTATGAGTAAATATACGGTTGAGTTTAAGGGGACAAAAGAGGGTGTTACGATCTACTGCCAGGAAAGCGCCGGGTTTGAGGAGATTTTGCTCGACTTGGCAGCGCGCCTCCGGCAGCGGGCCGTATTTTTTGGGCAGTCAAAGGTGCGAATTGACGTGGGCGGCAGACAGTTAACAGAAGCTGAGCAGGAGCGGCTGGCAGATGTGCTTGCCCAAAACAGCAAGCTGGTTTTGGCAGGAGTGCAAACGAGCGCCACACGGCCAGCGGAGGCGTCACTTGCCAGGCGGCGGGGAGAGACTGCTGAGCTGAAGCTGGAAAACTGCAAAGAAGGCCGTTCCATCGTAATTAAGCGGACACTGCGCTCCGGACAAAGTGTTCACTATCCAGGGAATGTGATTGTGCTGGGGGATGTTAATCCTGGTGCCGAAATCGTGGCCGAAGGCGATATTTTCGTGTACGGAACGCTGAGGGGAATTGCTCATGCCGGGAGGAGCGGCGACCGAAGCGCCTCGGTGGTGGCTTTGCGTCTTGCCCCCACTCAGCTGCGAATCGCCAGCGTGATTTCGCGGGCACCGGATGAATCCTCGCTGCCAAATCAACCTGAATACGCCTATATTAGCGAAGACCGGATTATGATTGCCGCGGTTAATACAAAGTAGGGGCAGACCTGCGTGTCTGTCCAAACAGCAGACCTGCGTGTCTGTCCAAACAGCAGACCTGCGTGTCTGTCCAAACAGCAGACCTGCGTGTCAAATAGGTAGGGGCAGACCTATGTGTCTGCCCAAAAAGGGGGCTGAGATTTATGGGTGCAGTAATCGTCATTACCTCCGGCAAGGGCGGTGTGGGCAAAACCACAACGACGGCTAATCTGGGGGTAGGCTTGGCTATGCTGGGCGAGAAAGTTGTGCTGATTGACGCAGATATCGGACTGCGCAATTTAGATGTGGTCATGGGGTTGGAGAATAGGATTGTCTATGATTTGGTGGACGTGGTGGAGGGGAACTGCCGTCCGAAGCAGGCGTTAATCCGGGATAAGCGTTATGACACGCTTTTTCTCTTGCCGGCGGCTCAGACTCGCGATAAAAATGCAGTGACGCCTGAGCAGATGAAGAAACTTTGCGCGGAATTAAAAGAGGAATACGATTATATTTTGGTGGACTGCCCCGCCGGCATTGAACAGGGCTTCCGCAACGCCATAGCCGGTGCTGAGCGGGCGTTGATTGTGACTACGCCGGAAGTGTCTGCGGTTCGGGATGCTGATCGGATTATCGGCTTACTGGAAGCGGCAGACCTAGGTGACCCCAAGCTGATTATCAATCGCCTGCGGCCGGATATGGTTAAGCGCGGCGATATGATGGATATAGAAGATATTTTAGAAATCCTGGCAATTGATTTAATCGGCGTAATCCCCGATGATGAAAAAATTATTATTTCCACTAACCGCGGCGAACCGGTGGTAGCCAATGATAACGGCTCTTTGTCTGGACAAGCCTACAGGAATATCGTGCGCAGGGTAAGGGGAGAAAGCGTGCCGTTCTTGCAGCTTTATAAGAACAGCTCTATCTTTAGCAGGCTGAAAAAAATTATGGGCCTTAGCGGCTAGGAGAGGTGTGAAAGATGAACCTGAGAGCATTGCTAAATGCCCTGGCGGGGAAACAGGACAGTAAAGATATCGCCAAAGAGCGTCTGCGCCTTGTGCTTGTCCATGATCGTACCAGTGTTTCGCCGGAGTTTATGGAACAAATCAAAGAGGAAATAATTAAGGTTATCTCAAAATATATGGAAATAGATACGGCAAATACTGTGATAAACTTACATAAAACCGAGGGCACCGCAGTTCTGGAAGCGAATTTGGCGATCAAAGCTATTCGCAGACCCGGTTAAGACCTTTTCTTCCCCGCTTTACGGTTTTATCGGTTTGGCTTATAATATAGGTGCTGGGGTTTGCCCGCACTTATTTTTTTTCCTTTCTTGGGGGGAGGTAAAGGCTTGTTTGACCGTCGTCTGGTGCGGAGCTTTGATTTTCCGTTGCTTTTGTCCGTGTTTGCCATTGTGTTGCTTAGCTTGCTGATTATCAGCAGTGCCACGATGGACAGCCTAGCTGGCGACCCTTTTTTTGTCAAGCGTCAGGTGATCTGGTTTTTAATCAGTTTTGCCGCACTGCTCGTCGTAATTAATATTGACTATACACAGTTTTACAGAGTGACACACTATCTATATGGCTTGAACCTGCTGCTGCTGCTTGCCGTGTTTTTTCTGGGCAGGGAAGGGGGCGGCGCGCAGCGCTGGATTGATTTGGGATTTTTTAATCTTCAACCGTCAGAGTTTGCCAAGCTTTTCATCATTATTTCGCTGGCAAGGCACCTTGCGGCTCGAGAGGGCAATTTTGCCAGTATTTTCAGTGTCATCCCCACATTTTTACACGTTAGCTTGCCTATGGGCATGATTTTTCTCCAACCTAATTTAGGAACGGCGCTGGTGTTTATTGCTATTATGTTTGGCATGCTCTTTATGGCCGGCGCTAAAGCCAGGCATCTTTTGCTGTATGTGGTTGGCAGTTTAGTGGTGGGCCTTCCCCTGCTTTGGCAAGTATTAAAAGATTATCAGAGGATGCGGTTGATTAGTTTCATCAACCCGGAGCGCGACGCGCTTAGCGGCGCCTTCCAGCAGATTCAGAGCGTCATTGCCGTAGGCTCCGGCGGTGTGTGGGGTAAGGGATTGTTTGCAGAAGGGACGCAAAGCAGTCTTAGTTTTACCCCGGAACCTCATACTGATTTTATTTTTTCCGTGCTTGCAGAACAAATAGGTTTTGCCGGGAGCGTAGTTTTGATTCTATTATATGTTTTCTTGCTGTCTCGCGTTATTCGGATTGCCGCTCAGGCTAAAGATACATTTGGCACGCTGATTTGCAGCGGAGTAGCCTCGATGCTGCTGTTTCAGGTTTTTATTAATATTGGTATAACCATTGGCGTGATGCCTGTGACCGGCCTGCCCTTGCCGTTTATGTCATACGGTGGCAGTGCGCTCCTGATGAATATGATGTCAATAGGGCTAGTGCTGAATGTCGGTATGCGCCGCCACCGCCTGATGTTTTGAAATCGCGACGGCGGAAAATATTTTGGGCAAACACGTAGGGGCGAACCTGCGTGTTCGCCCGGATTTGGGCAGACACACAGGTCTGCCCCTACATATTCGCCCGGTTTGTCACGTCAACCATTTGGACAAACACGTAGGGGCGAACCTGCGTGTTCGCCCGGTTTGTCACGTCAACCATTTGGACAAACACGTAGGGGCGAACCTGCGTGTTCGCCCGGTTTGTCACGTTGACCATTTGGACAAACACGTAGGGGCGAACCTGCGTGTTCGCCCGGATTTGGGCAGACACATAGGTCTGCCCCTACATATTCGCCCGGATTTGGGCAGACACATAGGTCTGCCCCTGCATATTCGCCCGGATTTGGGCAGACACATAGGTCTGCCCCTACATATTCGCCCGGATTTGGGCAGACACATAGGTCTGCCCCTACATATTCGCCCGGATTTGGGCAGACACACAGGTCTGCCCCTACATATTTGGGCATACACGTCGACCATTTGGGCCTTGCGGATAATTGGCATATCCTTACCCGGCTGCAAATATAATGGGGTAGGGACAAACCTGTCGGGGGTGATACTATTGAGAAAAAAAAGAAAATGGCAGACTTCCAAGCCTTCTTTGCGAGAGCGGGTGGAGAGCCAAGAGGAGAGGCGGCGGTACGGTCAGCTTTTTGCTGAGACGGATTCCGAATACAGGCAGATGCTTTGGGAAGAGCTGCCCGTCAAAATGCTTAAGCCATTGCAGGAGCATTTATTTCAGAAAACTGTGGCGGCAATTTTGGTGGTAATCTGTCTAGGTTTATTCAGTTTGCTGAATTTGCCTTTGACAAACCGTATTACTGCTGCTATTCACTACCTGACGGTTCATCAGGCAAACCCGGCCGAACTGGTGCAAACGGCAAAGCCGGTAATTCAATCTGTGCGTGACTTCAACTGGCGCCGGACGGCAGCTCCGCCGCCTGCGCCCGGCCCGGCAGATGAGCAGCCTCAAAATGAAACTATGGCGGCACCTGTAAACGGGGTGGTGAAAAGAGCGTATGGGCAGAGTTTAAATCTTGAATCTGGACAGATGGAAATGCATTATGGGATTGATGTTGCCGCAGCGGCTGGGTCTTCTGTCTTTGCCGCTTTTTCAGGCACAGTCTCGCTGATTAAGGGGCATCCCGAACATGGCCTGACCGTTTATCTGGAACATCCGGGAAATATTGTGACAATCTATGGGCGTGTGTCGGAGATTGCTGTGGCAGCAGGCGAGAGTGTCAGCCGCGGGCAGGTAATTGCCAAAGTGGCGCCGACCGGGGCCGGCGAGAGCCATCTCCATTTTGAAATCTGGGAAAACAAACAGCCTGTCGATCCAGAGAAATATTTGGCGGATCAAGAGTAAAAGAGGAGGCAGCCGTTGAAACTATTCAGGGCGGGCGGGATTGTATTCCGGTTTCATTGGACGTTTGTGCTGCTCCTCTTCTTTTTGGCATTCTACGGTTTTCTGGAAGAAGCCCTGATTTTATTTGGCCTTGTTTTTCTTCACGAGTTAGTCCATATGTTGGTTGCCAAGGCCAGCGGTCTGGCCGTGGGAGATGTGGAAATCTTCCCCTTTGGCGGCGTAGCCCGGATCGAGGATGCGCTCGAACTAGATCCGCAGGTGGAAAGCAATGTGTCGCTCGCCGGGCCGCTCTTTAATTTTTTTCTTGTGGCGGTGGCAATTGTGATCTATGCCAATCTGCCCTCCTGGCAGCAGAATGAAGCATTTCTGTTTTTTATCCGCTGTAATCTGGTCTTAGGCTTTTTTAATCTTTTGCCGGCGCTTCCCTTGGATGGCGGCAGAATACTCAGGGCACGTCTTGCGAGCACATTAGGTTTTCGACAGGCTACCGAGCTGGCCATCCGTGTCAGCCAGCTCATTTCACTGTTGCTTTTTGCTTTGGGGCTTTATCTGTTTTATCTGGGACATTTCCATCTTACGCTGTTTGCCGCCGCCTGTTTTCTATATTACGGGGCGGAGAAAGAGCGGACTGTCGCGCTTTACGCATTTATTCGCGGACTTTCACGGAAGAAAAAAGTGTTTTATGAACAGGGGGTCATGCCGCTGACGACACTGATGGCGCTGGAGGATGCTCTGCTAAAAGATTTATTGCGTCAGTTTGCCATGAAAAAATATCACCGGGTAGTGGTAGTCAGTCGTGACGGCAGAGTATTAGGTGAAGCCATGGAGAGCGATGTGCTCGACACCATTATGCAAAAAGGAATTAAAACGGCTGTGAAAAGTGTCTTGCCACGCTAGAGAGCTCAGTTTGCGCTTAGTATATTTCCGGTTTTGCTATGGAGGATTTAGCAAGACGAAAGCGAAGTAATGTTAGCTGGGTCATTGTGGTAAACTAGCAGAAAATCTCGACATACGGAGGCCTCATGGTCAACTATAAAGTGAAATTTTGGGATATGATTCTGCCCCGGGTGCAAAAACCGACGCGTTATCTTGGCAACGAAGTGAATGCGGTGGTCAAAGAACATTCCCGCTGTTCAGTCAAAGTGGCGCTTGCCTTCCCTGATCTGTATGAAGTAGGGATGTCTCACTTGGGCTTGAAAATTCTCTATTCACTGATTAATAACCATGAGCAGTGGGTGGCTGAGCGAGTATTTATGCCGGATACCGACCTGGAGGCAATTCTGCGGAATGAAGCATTTCCGCTTTGCTCGCTGGAAACGGTAACGCCTTTAGCCGACTTCGATCTTTTGGGTTTCACCCTCCAGTATGAACTTTCTTACGCCACTATCTTGCAGATGCTCCGGCTTGGCGGAATTTCTCTCCTAGCTTTGTCCCGCGGTGAGCAGGAGCCTTTGGTGGTTGGAGGAGGCCCCGGAGCGTTTAACCCGGAACCTTTGGCTGATTTTTTCGATTTCTTTATTCTTGGGGATGCGGAAGAAGCTCTGCCGCAAGTTTTGTTATTTTTAGAGCAGAATAGACAATTATCCCGGGCGGAAAAGTTATTCTCCCTATCCCGGATAACCGGAGTTTATGTGCCGTCACTCTACATTCCGGAGTTTGATCAGCATGGTTGTTTTCTTGGCACGTCGCCGCTTCACGCCAATCTCCCCAAGCAGGTTCAGCGGGCTGTAGTCGTAGATTTGAATGCGGCAGTCTATCCCGTAAAATTTGTAGTCCCCTACGGAGGGATTGTTCATGACCGTTTAGTACTGGAGTTGTTTCGTGGCTGCACGAGAGGCTGCCGTTTCTGTCAGGCCGGTATCATTTACCGCCCGCTGCGGGAGCGAACACCGGCTAAACTAAAAGAGTTGGCTAGAGAATTGGTCAGGACAAGCGGTTACGATGAATTGGCTCTCAGCTCACTGAGCAGCGGAGATTACAGCGCTATTGGGCAGCTTGTGACGGAACTGGGTATGGAACTTGCGCAAGAAGGAGTCGCTCTTTCCTTGCCCTCCCTGCGGTTGGATTCTTTTTCCAGCCAGTTGGCAGAGCAAGTGAAGCAGGTCCGTAAGAGCGGGCTTACTTTTGCTCCCGAGGCTGGTACGCAGCGCCTGCGCGATGTAATCAACAAAAATATTTCGGAAGCTGACCTGATTAGCGCGGTGACAGAAGCGTTTGCTGCCGGTTGGACCGGAATAAAGTTGTATTTTATGATTGGCTTGCCGACTGAAACAGATGATGACTTGGCAGGCATTGCTGCTTTAGTCCGTAAGGTGATGTCCGCATACAAACAGGCAGGTTGCCGGGGCAAACCGCGGGTAACTGTTTCCGTATCAGTCTTTGTGCCGAAAGCGCATACGCCCTTTCAATGGGCAGGGTTAATTCCGCGGGATGAAATCCTGCGCAGGCAGAATATTTTGCGCCAAAGCCTGCGTATCACAGGAGCACTATTTAAATGGCACGGAGTCGAGCCTAGTTTGCTGGAGGCAGCTTTGGCACGCGGCGGGCGGGAATTATCTGCCGTGATTTCCCGTGCCGCTGAATTAGGCTGTAAACTGGACGGCTGGGATGAACATTTTTCTTTTGAGAATTGGCAGCAAGCCTTTAGAGACAATGGTCTGGAGTTAGCGGAATTGGCAGCCAGGCAATATAGTTTGGACGACCCGTTGCCTTGGGACCATTTGGATTCCGGGGTGACTAAGGCATTTCTAAAAAAAGAATATGGACTGGCTTTGGCTGGCAAGGTTTCCCAGGACTGCAGAGAGAATTGCCTCGGCTGCGGAATGAGCCTGCTGCTGGAAGGTAAAGATGGTAAAGGAGCCTGCCATGATGCGCGTCTGGATTAAGTTTGCTAAAGAAAGCCCAATGCGGTTCCTTTCCCATTTGGATTTGCTGCGTGTTTGGCAACGCGCCATTCGCCGGGCTGCTCTGCCGGTAGCATACAGTGCCGGGTTCAATCCTCACCCCAAAATTTCATTTGCTTCAGCGCTGGCAGTAGGTGTTACTAGTGATGGCGAGTATCTGGATATTCAGTTTGCCAAACGGCTGGACGGAGCAGCTTTTGAGCGCCTTGCCGAAACTTTGCCCCAGGGATTGAAGCTGCTTGACTGGCGTCAGATTCCGGAAGCTACCCCCGCATTGATGTCCCTTGTCTGTGCCGCGCAATGGAGACTGACACTTCAAGCCGAGGAAAGCAGTCACTTGCAGGAGGCTGTGCAAAACTTGCTGGCAGCATCGTCCCTCCCCGTGGAGCGGGAAGGGAAAAAAGGGATAAAAACTGTGGATATCCGGCCATTGATTTACGGGTTGGAAGTGGAAGAAAAAGAGGCTTGCCTGCGCATGCGATTAGCTTCTGGGGGGGAGGCTGTCGTTAGGCCCGGGGAAGTTCTGAAGCTTTTGAGCCTGCCTGCTGCTGAAGGCAGGTTGCACAGAACAGAGCTGTATCTAGCTTCGGGGGGCTGCTTCCAAGAACCGATGGCTGTTCTTCTCAATTAATAAAGAGGTGTCCGAAAATGCAGAAGAAAATTGTGATCAACTGTGATAACAGACAAACTCGCGTGGCAGTGCTGGAAGAAGGCAAGCCGGTAGAGATTTATCTTGAACGGCCGATGCATCAGCGAGTTGTGGGGAATATTTATAAAGGCGTGGTGTCCAATGTTCTGCCTGGCATGCAGGCGGCTTTTGTTGATATCGGCCTGGAAAGAAACGCTTTTTTGTATGTGGACGATGCTTTGCTGCCTGATGAAAACAATGGCAGGCATCAGCTCAAAAAGAAGATTGAACAGTTGCTGCGCCCCGGTGATGTACTGATGGTTCAGGTTATTAAGGAACCGTTTGGCAGCAAAGGAGCCCGCCTAACCAGGCAAATTACCTTTCCGGGAAGGCATTTGGTGTTGATGCCCGCCGCTGAATATGCCGGCGTTTCGCGGCGGATAGAAGAACCGGAGGAGCGCGAGCGCCTGCGTCAGATAGCGTCCGAATTGCGCCCTGCGGGAATGGGGCTGATAGTACGCACGGTGGCGGAAAAACAGGACCACGAAGCTTTCCGGCAGGATCTCAACTTTTTGCTTTCTCTCTGGGAGCGAATCCAGGCACGTTATGACAGACAGTCGGCCCCCAGTCTGGTCTATCAGGATTTGGACCTGGTTTATCGGATAATCAGGGATTTATTTACGGAGCAGATTAACGAGCTGCTCGTCGACAAACGCTATGAATACGATAAAATCATGGAAGCGCTCGATATATTGGGGCCGGCACTTAAAGGACGTGTAAAGCTCTATCATGGAGAACTGCCGATCTTTGACGCTTATGGGGTAGAAGCTGAAATTGAAAAAGCCCTTTCCCGAATTGTCTGGCTTAATTGCGGCGGCTATTTGGTGTTTGATTATACAGAGGCGCTGACAGTAATTGATGTAAATACGGGAAAATATATTGGTAAGACGAACTTGGCCGATACAGTGTTGAAAACTAACAAGGAAGCAGCGGCAGAAATCAGCCGTCAGGTAAGGCTTCGTGATATCGGGGGCATTATTATTATCGATTTTATAGATATGGAGAGCGAAGAGCACCGCAAACAGGTCTTGGAAGTGCTGACGGAAAAAGCCAAGGAAGATAGAACAAAATCGCATATTTTAGGGTTAACAGCCTTGGGGTTGGTTGAAATAACTCGCAAAAAAGCAAGGCAGGGTTTGGATGCGGTGCTGCAACAGACATGTTTCTATTGCGGAGGGCGCGGAAAAGTTTTGACGGCTGATGTGGTTAGTGCTCGGACGGAACGGCAGCTTAAAGATTTTCTGGCAGGCCTTGATGCCGAGGCCGTGTTGCTCGAGGCTCATCAAAGCGTGGCAGGACTGTTGATTGGCCCGGGAGGGTCTTGTTTGCGTAAACTGGAAGAAGAAACGGGCAAAGCGATTTTTATCCGCGGTAGTGAAACAATCCACGTGGAAAAATACCGTATTCTTGCCACAGGCATGCTGGCTGATGTGCAGGCGGCTGCCTTCCCGGTTGAAGTGGGCGGGCATTACGAAATAAAAGTGGAAGAACCTCATGCTAATAACCCATACGACGGCATTAGCCGAATCAGTGGCCTTGTGATTGATGTGCAGGGCGGGGGAGCTTACGTCGGCGAAAAAGTTACGGTGCAAATCATGGAAGTTGCCCGTACCTTTGCCAGGGCGAAGATTGTTTGAGTGTCAAGATTGTTTGATTGACAAAGCTTTTATCCTTGTGCTAGAATACTATAGTGACTGATGGTAACCGCTCGGCAGCAGGTTTTAAACCAAAGGGTACCTCTTGCCGGCGAGTCTTGACAGGAAGGTGAAAAGTTTTCATGTACGCAATTATTGAAACTGGTGGTAAACAATACCGCGTGGAGGAAGGTTCTATCCTTGATGTGGAAATGTTGGCTGCCGAGGTTGGCACAGAAGTCGGGTTTGACCGTGTTTTGGCCGTTAAAAAAGAAGCTCGCCTGGAAGTAGGGCAACCTTATCTAAGCGGCGTTCTCGTTCGTGGGAAGGTACTTGACCATGGTAAAGCAAAAAAGATTATTGTTTTTAAGTTCAAAGCAAAAAAGAACTATCGTCGCAAGCAGGGGCATCGCCAGCCGTTCACCCGGGTTCTGATTGAAAAGATCGAGGTGTAACTCAAGTGATCCGCGTTCGCGTGATGCGCGAGGCGGGCTGCGTCTCAGAAATTACTGTCAGCGGCCATGCCGGCAGCGCGCCTAAGGGAGAAGATCTGATCTGTTCGGCTGTTTCGGTGCTGGTGCAGACATACTTTTTCAGCCTGCAGCGCCTGCTGCGGTTGGCTGTGGCAGCAGATATGCGTGATGGTTATTTTTTTCTGCGGATACCTGCCGGGCTGCAGCCGGAGTTACGGGAGAAAGCAGCATTGCTTGCCGAAAGCATGTTGGTTGGCCTAGATGAAATTAACCGGGGTTACCCCGGCTTTCTGAAAGTGACAGAGGAAGAATAGGAGGTGAACTCTCATGATGCTGATGAATCTTCAGTTGTTTGCTCATAAAAAAGGCGTGGGAAGCTCACGCAACGGTCGTGACAGCAACCCTCAATATTTGGGTGTGAAAAGAGCTGACGGGCAGCCGGTGTCTGCCGGCAGTATTCTTGTGCGTCAACGTGGCACAAAAATTCACCCCGGCAATAATGTCGGCCGCGGCAAAGATGATACCCTTTATGCCTTGGTTGACGGCGTAGTTTCTTTTGAGCGCAAAGGCCGCGATAAAAAGCAGGTTAGTGTCTATCTGGCGACAGAAGCCGTTTAAAGAGGAAACCTACACAACACGATAAACCGGAGGTTGCTCCGGTTTGTTTTTTTAATCCAAGAATACCCATATATTTCTAGGCAAGGAGAAATGAGTAAAATGTACGCTCTAGGTGATGCCATGGCGGAATTGGTAGATATCTACCGCCATGACTTTTTGAATGTGTTGCAAGTGGTGGGGGGGTTGGCTCAGCTTAATCGCACAGACAGGTTAATGGCATATATCCGCAGCGCTAGCGATGAAGCCCTGCAGTTTGGTAAATTAATCAACTGCGGCGATCCAAGGCTGGCCTTGCTGATCTATAAAGAACTGCTGCAGGCTTTGGGCGGCAACTACCTTCTTGATGTCAGAGGAGTTATGCCGCTTCTGCCGGTTGAAACACTGGAGGGGTTGGAAAAAACGCTGCAAATTCTCCGGCAGCAGTTGCGAGAGAGTGAGCAAGGCCAGGTTGCAGTGTGCATTAACGCGATAGAGTTCCCCAGGTTGACTATAAGTGTTTCTTTCGAAAAGGAACAAAACTCATTTTGGGAGGCTGTAATAGCTGCTTCCTCAGAAAATGGCATGACTGCGTCTGTACGCGATGGAGTAGATCTCTTGTTAAACCTGGATAACTGCATTGCCGCGGGCGAACAATAAGACTGACTTTAAAGCAGGAGTGGTTTTATGTTTGTGGATCGCGCAAAAATATTTATTAAGGCTGGAGACGGTGGTAACGGCATGGTTGCCTTCCGCCGCGAGAAGTATGTGCCCTTAGGCGGCCCGGATGGCGGAGACGGTGGCCGCGGCGGGGATGTGATTTTGCAAGCTGACTCCAATCTGCGAACGTTGCTGGACTTTCGCTATCAGCAGCACTTGCGGGCAGACCGCGGCGAGCACGGCTTGGGTGGCAATAAAAACGGGCGGAGCGCTAAAGACTTTGTGGTTAAGCTTCCACCCGGCACACAGGTCAGAGATTTTGAGTCAGGCAGACTGCTGGCGGATCTAACTGTAGAAGGGCAGACCTTTATTGTGGCAAAAGGCGGTCGTGGTGGCCGAGGAAACGCCCGCTTTGCTAGTCCGGCAGATAAAGCGCCTAAGTACGCGGAAAAAGGCGAGCCGGGGGCAGAAATTTGGGTTTTACTTGAGCTGAAAGTGATTGCCGATGTAGGCTTGGTAGGCTTTCCCAATGCAGGGAAGTCCACTTTCTTGAGCAGTGTAAGCGCAGCTCGTCCCAAAGTTGCCGACTATCCTTTTACTACCCTCTCACCCAATCTGGGCGTGGTAGATATGGCCGGAATTGAGCCGTTTGTCATTGCGGATATCCCGGGGCTAATCGGCGGTGCCCATGAAGGGGTAGGGCTTGGTCATGAATTTTTGCGCCATGTGGAACGTACGCGCCTGCTCATTCATCTTGTTGATGCGGCCAGCGTGGATGGCAGGAACCCGCTTGCTGATTACCGGCAAATCAATGAGGAATTGCGTTTGTATGATCAGAAGCTGGCAAACCTTGTGCAGGTCGTGGCCGCTAATAAGATGGATTTGCCTCAGGCTGCGGAAGGGCTCGCGCTGTTGCGGCAGGAGTTGGGCGCTGAGCATGTTATGCCCATCTCGGCGGTAACAGGGGAAGGGGTGCGGGAGTTGCTCCGCCGCGTCGCTAAGTTGCTGCTTGAACTGCCTGAGCCCATACTGACGGAAGAGGAGCCGCCTGTGCTTACCCCTTCACCCGAGGATGCGGAAATCATCACAATTACGCGCGAAAATGAGGCATTTGTTTTGCATGGGCCAAAACTCGAAAAGCTGGTGGCGATGACCGATTTTAATAATGAAGACGGCGTCAAGCGCTTCCAGCGTATTTTTCGTTTGCGGGGACATGAGGATGCCTTGCGGGCCGCCGGAGTGAAAAATGGGGACACAGTTAAAATCCGCAATTTAGAGTTTACCTTCTGGCTGGGAGAGGACTAGCAAACGGGGTGAAGTGATGAAATTGCTCTTGACAAATACAAATAGCGAGGGGAAACAGTCGATTGGCCTGATGGGTGGAACATTTGATCCAATTCACTTAGGTCACTTGGTGACTGCGGAAGAAGTGCGGATAAAGTTTGACCTAGATGAAGTGATTTTTGTCCCAAGCGGGCAACCTCCGCATAAAGAAGCCCGCGATGTAAGCACTCCAGAGCATCGTTACTTAATGACTGTCTTAGCGACAATCACAAATCCATATTTTAATGTTTCCCGGGTAGAAATTGATAGAACGCAGGCAAAGCGGACATATACTATTGAGACAATCCGCTTCTTTCACCGCTATTATGCCGGGAAGGCAAATCTGTATTTTATCACCGGAGCAGATGCGATTCTGGAAATTCTTACCTGGAAAGACTATCACGAGCTGTTGTCCATCTGCTCATTCATCGCTGCTACCAGGCCAGGGTATAGTCTTAGCAAACTTGAAGAAACAATAGGTGCGGTTTGTCCTGAAGCGTTGTGCAACATCTATGTTGTCGAAATACCTGCCATGGCGATTTCGTCCACTTTTATTCGTAGCCGTGTTTCTGAGGGGAAGTCAATTAAGTATTTGACGCCGGAAGCGGTAACCCAGTATATCTTAAAAAACGGTCTGTACTGTGACCTGCAAATTCCCTCTCCCCCACTGGGAGAGGGTTAGGGTGAGGGCAAGGTCGAGGCGTATTTTCATCCTTCCGGTGATACAGCCGCCAAAGGCGGGGCCATGGGGTCTACTGAGGATTATCGGTATAAAACACCTCTTTCTTCAGATACTAAAAATAGAATCTTGAAGTGAGGTGTGCGGGACGTGTCAAAAACTATTTACATCGGAAATATTCCATGGTCATTAAGCGAGGATCAATTAAAAGAATATTTTAGTAAACACGGACAAGTGCTCAGCGCTAGAATCATTACGGAACGCGCCACAGGCCGCTCTAAGGGATATGGCTTCATTGAGGTTTCGGAAGAGTCTGCCGAGAAAATTATCGAGCTGAACGGAACCGAAATGGACGGCAGGAAACTGGTTATAAACGAAGCAAAACCAAGAGTCGGATAAGGCAACTGACGAGGCAACGTAAGTTGCCTTCTTTGTTTTAAGTAGGAAATTGTGGGCAGCAGTAAGGGGCGATCAGGAACGAATGTTTGCCGCTATGCGGCAGCCCGTAGGGGCGGGTTTCAAACCCGCCCGCGAGTCGTTTTTCTTGTGTTTGCTGCGGCAGGAAAATCGTGCCTCTTTGTCGAAGGGTAACGTGGTGATGCCTATGTTGGATAAAAGTATATTCGAGCAACTGCGGAATGACTTATCAGAGGAATTGTACCGCCATTGCCAAGGGGTGGAGGAGACTGCCGCCAAGCTGGCTCTTTCTCTGGGATACTGCGAAAGCAAAGCAAGGCTGGCAGGTTTGTTGCATGACTGTGCGCGGGAGTGGCCTCACGAGAAGTTGCTTGATTTTGCCGGACAGCACGCGATTGAAACAGACAGGTTTGCTTTGCGCAGCCCTGTTTTGCTGCACGCGCCTGTAGGCGCGGCGCAGGCGTACGCCTGGGGGATAATCGACGGTGAAATTCTTGCGGCCATCCGAAACCACACCTTGGGTTTTCCCGGCATGTCGGTACTTGAGCAAATTGTCTATGTTGCAGATAAGATAGAGCCCGGCCGCAGATATTCCGGAGTGGAAGAACTACGCGTACTGGTGGCTAAAGATTTCAAGCTGGGGCTGAAGCAGGCGGCAGCCCAAAGTATTGCCCACGTTTTAGATAAAAATCAACTGCTGCATCCGTTAACAGTTAGTTTTTGGAATTGGCTGATCGAAATGCATTAAGAGAGGTGGATGCCATGGCGAAGGCCCGTTATTACACAGTGAGAACAAAGCGGCATAGGCTAAGAACAGGACGCCTGTTGTTCTTGTTGGCGCTTTGCGCCCTGCTCTTGTCCATTTTGCTTAGCGTCAGGTTGCTAAGTTCATTAAACGCAATTCAAGACCGATCTGCCTGGATTGAAGCTCTCCCTGCCCCGACTGCCGCCGGGCCGGAACATCTGCTGCTCTATTCTGTTTCTGACAGCAATAACAGGGGAGCCGTAACCGCCCTTGTGCTGCTCGCCTATCACCCGGCCGAAGAAAGATTTCGGGCTATCGCCGTGCCGCCGGATACTTTGCTTGGCGTACAGGAACATGGTTTCATGCGGGTTGCCGAGATATTCGGCACTGGTGGCCGGGAGTTGCTAATCTCTGCAGTCTCAGAATTTTTTGCGCTGCCGATTCATACCTATCTTGAAGTAGATGAAACCTTTCTGCCAACAGCGCTGGATCTGCTTCAGGCAGACTCAGTTTGGGAAAAGCTGCAAATCACGACCGGCGGGGATATTCTTGCGGTGATTCATGCCGAAGGATTAACAGTCGCTGAGCAGCTTGAACGGCGGCAAAACGTACTGGCAGCCATCTCCGCCGAAGTATTGAATGCCGGCACTTTGGGAAGAGTCAGAAATTTGCTGGAGGTCTCCCCGTTAATCCGCACAAATATGTCTTGGCGAGAACTGCTGACTGCGATGGGCAAGTATAAAGATACGTCTTTTGCGGAAGCGGTAAGCATGACCGAGCTTCCCGGCGAGGAACAGGTGCAGGCTGACGGCAGCTTTTGGTTGGTCGATACGGAAGCAATACCGGATTTGGCAAATTGGCTGACAGATCAACAAGCGACCATCCCGCGCAGGCAAATAACTGTGGAAATTCTCAACGGCAGCGGTCTGCCCGGAGTCGCAACTGCCGTGGCCGGCAAACTGAAGGCTGAAGGGTTTAATGTGTTGCGAGTGGGAAATGCGGATTCGTCCGATTTTGAGGCTTCAAAGGTAATCAGCCGGATTGAAAATATGGATGCGGCTAAGGCTGTAGCCATCATGCTGCCGGGCGCCCAACTGTTAAAGGAGGAAAACCCGGAAAAAGGCGTTCATGTGACGGTTATTGTTGGGAAAAACTATCTTGCTGAATGATTTGCAGAAGGAGGAGTATTGTTGGCAGAAGAAGCACAAAAACTGGCATACTTAATAGAAAAGCTCGCTGAAGAGAAGAAAGCAGGCGCCTTGGTTGTCCTGGAAGTAGGCAAAGTATCACTTATTGCCGATTACTTTGTGATTGCTACAGGCGCTAACAAAGCGCAGGTGCAGGCCATTGCCGACCAGGTGATGGCGGGAGCTAAAGAAGCAGGCTATACACTGTTGCATCGGGAGGGTTACGCCGAAGCGCTTTGGGTACTGCTCGATTATGGTTCCGTCGTTATGCACATTTTCCAGCCTGCAGAGCGGGACTTTTATAATCTCGAGCGCCTCTGGAGCCATGCGCCTAGGGCTGGAATGACTAGTGCTCAACAGGAATGACAAAATTGAAGCGAGCTTGCGACTATAAGGGAAACTGCCTGTGCAAATGGGGGGAAGCGCTGTGGGGAAAAGGGTTCTGGTTGTTGAGGATGATGCGAATATCAGCGAGGTATTAAAGCTGTACCTGGCTTTTGAGGGTTTTGAAGTTTCTTTGACGGCGGATGGAGACAGTGCGTTAGCTATTTTTCACCGGGACAAGCCTGACGTTATTATTCTTGATCTGATGTTGCTTGGAAAAAACGGGCTTGAAGTTTGCCAGGCTTTGCGCAAGGAAAGCAATGTGCCGGTGTTGATGCTGACGGCTAAAGATGCCATGGAAGATAAACTGGCCGGTTTTAGGGTTGGTGCTGACGATTATGTGGTAAAGCCGTTTGATCCGCTGGAGGTGGTGGCTAGGGTCAGGGCGTTGCTGCGCAGAACTGCGGAGAACCAGGATCAGGAATTGACGACTGATAAAACCGGGGCACTTGAGGTCTGCATAGATGGATATGAGGTTCGTCTTGATGGGAAAGCGGTTGAGCTGAAACCCAGAGAGTTGCAGCTTCTATTTTTTTTCTGGCAAAATCAAAACAAGGTTTTCGACCGCGAGCAGTTGCTTGAAAAGGTTTGGGGGTATGACTATGCCGGGGAAACACGGACGGTTGATGTGCATATCCAGAGACTGCGCGAAAAACTGGAATATGAAGGCTGCGGGTATCGATTTAAAACTGTCCGCGGCGTGGGCTATAAATTTGAGGCTAAGCCATGAAGAGCATTTTTAGCCGTCTATTCATGACTTATGTGCTGATTATTGCTTTGGCCATCACTTTGCTTTCAGGCTTGCTCTCCGTTGTTTTGAGAGAACATCTTTTCTTAGTTAAACAGGACTCGTTGCTGGAGACGGGTTACTATCTGAACACTTTGCTGGGCAGAGTGCAGCGGGGAACTTTAACTGAAAAGGAGTTGGCCTTAGCCGTAAACGTTGCGGGGGAAACAGCAAACGCCAGAGTCGTCTTGTTGGCTGCGCCGGGGGAGGGACTACCGGCACATCCATTGCTTAGTGATACGGGCAACGAGTGGCTGGGCGAACTTCTCACTAGAATTTGGCAGGGCGAAACCGTGGTCATCAGGCGTCAATTTGCTGCGGCTCTAGGTACGGAAGTGGTGGCGGCAGGCATACCCTTCCGAACAGGCGAACAAGTCACGGGAGCTGTTATCCTTTTTTCACCGTTAAACGAGTTAGAGGGAGTTTTGGCGCAGGCCCGCAATGCTGTTTGGCTCAGCGGTTCTTTGCTGTTGCTGCTGGCTTTTGTTGTCGTTTATTTTGTTTCTCACCGCCTTACCCGACCTGTTGTTCGGGTGAGCAGAGCGGCAGAGGCTTTGGCCCGCGGCGAAGATGTAGCAGATTTGCAAGCGGGCGGCAGCGATGAATTGGGGATGCTGGTAGAATCTTTTAACCAGTTGAAAAATAAACTGAAAAAGGCGGAAAAAATGCGCAGGGAGCTGATCGCAGGTGTGTCCCATGAGCTAAGGTCGCCTCTGGCGGCGATCAGGGGTTTTGTTCAAGGGATGCTCGATGACGTTATCCCTCCCCGAGAGCGGCCGAGGTATCTGAGCCTGGTATTGCAGGAAACGAACCGCCTCACCGCCATGACTAATGATTTGCTGGAAATGGCAAGGCTGGAATCGGGCAGTATAACTTTAAAAAAGGATGAATTTGATTTCTGCGGCGTAGTCAGGGAAACAGCCGAACTTTTTTCGGCGCAGGCGCACGCTAAAAATCTAGAAATAAAGCTGCGCGGCTGCGAAGAGGAGCTGTTGCTCTCCGGCGATAGCGACAGAATCAGGCAGGTTGTCGGCAACCTGCTGTCTAATGCGGTAGAATTTACTCCTGCCGGCGGCAGCGTGGGGATTAACGTGTTTGGAGGGCAAGACACGATTACGTTTGAAGTATGGGACACAGGAGTAGGGATTTCCGCTCAGGACCTGCCGTTTGTTTTTGAGAAATTTTACCGTATAGAAAAGTGTAGGGATACGCTCACAGGTGGCACAGGGCTTGGTCTTGCCATTGTCAAAAGTATTGTAGAATTGCATGGTGGACAGGTTGTTTTGGAGAGCGACTGTAAAGGTACTGTGGCTCGTGTCACCTTGCCGGGGGATTAATGTTTACACAATGGTTACAATTGGGTTATTCTCCTGTTACATCTGGTGCTTATAATCGAAGCATGGCAGTGAGAAAATTTTACCTGTGAGGTGATGGTACTGTTGGAGGGCTTTAGGAAGATGGTTCTGGTCCTGTTTTTGCTTGCCACAGCGCTGACTGTGGGTTGCGCAGCGGGGCAGCCGCCCTTAGTGGCGCCGGTCAATACGTCGAGCGAGCAGGAAACGAGCGCGGAGCAGCCACCTTTGGCGCTGCCTGAAAGTGAGTCGGGTGAGCAGGAAACGACTGCAGAGCAACCGCCTTCCGTTCCCGAGCAATCAAGTGGTACGGCAACAGAGCAGTCCCCGGCTGAGCAAGATAAACCCTTGGTAATTGTTTCAGAAAATTTTGTCCTTAACGATAGCGGACAATTGTTGCAAGCATTGGACAAAGAAATGGAAACGCTACTAGAATTGTTGGAAAAAATGGATGATATCCAAGATGAAGATTTTAATTATTAGCGAAGGAGGCTGAAACTATGTTGAAGAGAAAGATTCAAGTAGTTTTGCTGGTTATGCTGCTACTTGTCGCCAATCTGTCTTTGGCGGGGTATGCGGAGGCCAGAGGTCAGGGGCGAAAGATTCAAGAAAGGGTTAGCGAACAGGTATATGGGCAAGTGTATAAGCAGAGGATTGGCAGAGAACGTGTAGCCGAGCAGGTGTATAAGCAGAGGATTGGCAGGGAACAGGTAGCCGGGCAGGTGTATAGCAACAGAGCCATCGCCCAGGCGAGAGCAGCGCAAATTAAACAAAACAGGCAGATCATCAAAGAGCTTAACCGGACGCTAAAGGAGAAGATGGCGCAAGTTCGGGAAGAGCTCAAAGAAGTGCGAAAGAATCCGGAGCTGCTCCCTGAAGGAAAAGAAGCCGCCATTAAAGAACAACTGCGCCTGATTAGGGAAAACAGGGCGAACTTTGCGGAAACGCTGGGGGAAATCCGCGAGGAGCGCGAGCTGTTGAAAGAAAATAGGCGGCAGAAAAATGCTCCTGGGATGCGCGGAAACTCAGACAATATTTTCGCGGTGCAGGAGGCTAGGCGGCGGATTTTAAACAGTATGATCGCCGACGTAGATGAGGTGCTGGCGCTTTTGCGCAGTTAGCCTGACATTAGACTTAGTTATCGTTTATGTATGGCTCAAACCAGTGCCAATATGGCTGCAAAGTGGCTTCAGTAATCTTGACAATGTTATTTAGATTCGGTATAATAGCTATTGCACTGCCAAAACAATGTGGGGATGTAGCTCAGTTGGGAGAGCGCTTGAATGGCATTCAAGAGGTCAGGGGTTCGATTCCCCTCATCTCCACCAATTAAAAACACAGAAACCACGGGAGTTATTTGCTCCGGTGGTTTTTCTGATATTACTGATTATTCATGGTTAGTGTGCGGATTGTGTGCCAAAGTTAGATGGATAATGGAAATCGACAACATATCCTAGCGGTCTAGTTCCAAACATGTACGACAATAGGTTCCCATTGCAGTAACAGAAGGGGCGGCCCGTCAGTTGTGGAATGATATCGACAACACAAAGAGCGAGTATGCTAAATCTGATGATTTTTTTTAATGCGTGAGAATATATGGTGGTGAAACTTAAAGTGAAATAAAACAGCATATTGTCTGCATATTATGGTAATAATGAAATAAACGCACCACAACATTAACAGTTATTTCATTATTATTGACAAAGCAAAACAATGATGCTATTATGGTGCTGCAAATTCATTTTGATAGGTGATTTTCATGAAGAACCGAGCAGGAGAATTTAGGATAAATTTAACAGGAGAGTTCCAATATAAGTCTTTTTTGCCAAGACCGTTGCCGCCAAGTCCGACCGCCGAACTTGATGAGGAAGCGATTAATTTGCTTGGCAAGGCGAACCGTAGCATTGGAATTCTAGAGGGTGTTTCCAAACAAGTTCCCAACATTGAGCTATTTGTATCCATGTATGTCCGTAAGGAAGCGCTTTTATCTTCTCAAATAGAAGGCACGCAAGCAACACTTGATGATATACTCGACCCGAATATTGAAGAAAACACTAATCAAAATGTTGCGGATGTTATTAATTATATCAAAGCATCGCAATATGCATCAGAAAGGCTTAAAGAGTTGCCTATCTGCAACCGTCTTCTTCAAGAAACTCATGCTATTTTAATGGAGGGGCTTCGGGGTGGCGAAAAAAATCCCGGTGAGTTTAGGCGCAGTCAGAACTGGATCGGTCCAGTCGGGAGTAATTTGAAGAACGCCAGGTTCATCCCGCCTAATCCCGAAGATATGCTTGAGGCGATGTCTGATTTAGAAAAATTCATCAATGCAGAGAATGGACTGGATGCTTTAATCAAAATTGCCTTGACCCATTACCAATTTGAAACCATCCATCCGTTTTTAGATGGAAACGGACGAATTGGAAGGTTATTGATTGCGCTGTTTCTTATTGAAAAGAAACTTCTAAGCCATGAAACCTTATACATCTCATATTTTTTAAAGAGAAACAGAATTGAATACTATGACCGCTTGACAGAGGTCAGAACAAAAGGCAACTTTGAACAGTGGATTAAGTTTTTTCTGCTGGCAGTCCATGAATCGGCAGAGGATGCCGTCGCTACAATTGATGAGTTGATCGAGCTTCATCAAAGAAACTATGAGGCTGTCAAAAACACAGGGAAAGCATCGAAGACGATTATAAAGGTGTTCAACTACCTTGAGGGCAGCCCAATCATCGACATTAAAAAGACGAGTATTGCGTTAAAGCTCTCTTTTAATGCTACGTCTAATGCTGTAAATGCACTGATGGATTTAAAAATACTCAAACAGACTGAAAATGTCCGCAGGAGTCGTGTTTTTGCCTATGAGGAATATCTCGTAATCTTACGCAAGAATACCTGAGCCTCCCCGTGGCTAAGACCAGGGGGAGGTTCTGACTGTAGCCAAGTTGCCCTAACGTGCTAAAATCTGCATAAACTTATAGAACGCAAAGCAGAAAAAACCTTTAATCATCAGAACTTTCTCTTAAAGTTGCCGTCTTTTGCGGCGTTAGCAGCCTAAGAGGCGGGCGATGACGATGCGCTGGACTTCTGAGGTGCCTTCGCCGATTTCCATCAGTTTGGCGTCACGGAAGTAACGCTCCACCGGGTATTCCTTCATGTAGCCATAACCACCGTGAATTTGAATGGCTTCAGAGGCATTCTGCATGCAGGTTTCCGAAGCGTACAGTTTCGCTATCGCTGCTTCCATGGAGAACGGTTTGCCCTGATCTTTCAGCGCAGCCGCCTTGTGAACCATCAGGCGAGCCAGTTCCGTCTTCATTTTCATGTCAGCCAGTTTAAACTGGATAGCCTGAAACTTGGCAATAGGCTGACCAAACTGTACACGCTCCTTGGCATATTTCAGCGCTGCATCTAAGCAAGCCTGGGCAATCCCGACGGAGAGGGCGCCGATACTGATACGGCCGCCATCAAGCGCCACGAGGAACTGCTTGAAGCCTTCCCCTGTTTTCCCTAAAATATTTTCTTTGGGAATGCGCGCATTTTCCAAAATAATTTCGCGTGTGTCTGAGGCCTTCAGCCCCAGTTTATGATAGGGCTGGCCAACGGTAAAGCCCGGTGTATCGGTGGGGACGATAAACGAGGAGATGCCTCTTGTGCCTTGGCTTCTGTCGGTGACGGCGGTGATCACGGCCACTTTGCTTACGCCCACATTGGTGATGAAGCACTTGCTGCCGTTTAACACCCATTCGTCCCCGTCAAGGACAGCAGTGGTCTGCGTGCCGCCTGCGTCAGAACCGGCGTTGGGTTCTGTCAGGCCGAATGAGGCAAACATTTTGCCTTGGGCGCACGGCACCACCCATTTCTTTTTCTGTTCCTCAGTGCCGAACAGATAAATCGGGCCTGTACCAATGGAACAATGAGCGGCATATGTGATGCCTGTGGAAGCGCAAGCGCGTGAAATTTCTTCCACCGCGATGGCGTAAGCTAAATAGCCGGCGCCGGAACCACCGTATGCCTCGGGAAACGGCAGGCCGAACAGCCCCATTTCACCCATTTTTTTGGTAATCTCATGGGGGAATTCTTCCTTTTCGTCCAGTTCTGCCGCCATCGGCATCAGTTCCTTGTCCGCGAAGTCACGCACAATTTTTTGAATCATTGCTTGTTCTTCCGTCAGCTGGAAATTCATTTTTTCTTCCTCCTATATAAATTGTTATTTTTTAGTTCACGCAGAACCGGCCCCTTGCCAGCGCCAATTGTCTGCTTCCCAGTTCCCGGCCGATGATTTTCTCTGCGAGTAAAGCGGCTGCCAACAGTTTTGGCCAATCCAGTCCTGTTTGCACTCCCATGGCTTCCAGCAAATAAACAACGTCCTCCGTTGCAATATTGCCTGTGGCATGCGGAATAAAGGGGCAACCGCCAAGACCGCCGATTGAACTTTCTATTACACGTATGCCGCTCCATACACCAGCAGTGACGCAAGCCAGTCCCATCCCGCGTGTATCGTGGATGTGCAGAGAAAAGTCACCCTCGGGAAAGCGTGTCAATATGCCGTGGCAGATTTCCGAGACATGCAGCGGGTTACCGAGCCCGGCAGTGTCTGACAGAGCCACCCTTGCCATCCCTAGAGCCAGCAGCCGCTCAACCAGAGCATAGACACGGTCATAAGGGATTTTCCCTTCGTAAGGACAGCCGAACACCGTTGACAGCGCCACCCGCATAATCACCCCGTGCTCCCCTGCCAGACCGGCAATTGCTTCAATCTCGGCCAGCGCTTGCTCCACAGTCATGCGGACGTTTTTTGCACTGTGAGTCTCACTGCAGGTTGCAACCACCTGCAATTCACGGACGCCGGCAGCAATGGCGTCTTCTGCGCCGCGCGTGTTTACAACAAGAGCTGATAAGCTGACCCCAGCCGGATTCCCCAGCGCTTTTACCACCTGCAGCGCATCCCGCATCTGCGGCACCGCTTGTGGGCTTACAAACGAAGTGGCTTCTATTTCTTTTAGACCCGCTTCCGTCAGTGCCCAAGCCAGAGCTATTTTGTCTTCTGTGGCAATAAAGCTTTTTTCATTCTGCAGGCCGTCCCGCAGGCCCACTTCCCGGATCAAAACGCTGCGCGGTAATGAGATCATCTTCTCACCCTTTCCTAGAGACACATTGGGCAGACACACAGGTCTGCCCCTACACCGGGCAGACACACAGGTCTGCCCCTACACCGGGCAGACACACAGGTCTGCCCCTACACCGGGCAGACACACAGGTCTGC
>JAGXTN010000019.1 GCA_018333455.1 Dethiobacter sp.
AGTTCCGCCGAAGGGGCGGCAGCCCCTAGCGGACAAGAAAAACGCATCTTTAGATAAAGTGCGAAGCGTTTTTCTTGATGTCGACTAATTTCAACATTAGCTGAACGATTCTTCTCTTTTGAAGCAGGTAAATAGCTTAAGGACAGAGAACTCTAAGTTTGTCAAAAATAACCTAAGAAGGTGATTTTAGCTTGTTAAAAAGAATGCTTGCTTTGCTTCTAATGCTGGTTATGGTGGTCGCAATTACCGCTTCCTGCGGCCAAACAAGTAAGACTCAGACGGCGGAACCACTAGTCTGGGGAATGCACCAAGATATCGAAACCCTGAACCCGATCTTTACGGAATCTGCAAATGAAGCAAATATTTTAAACGGCATTTTTTCAACGCTAATTAAAGTTAACAGTGAGCTAGAGTTTGAACCCTATTTACTTGAAGAACTGCCTGTCGTTAGTCAGGATGGCTTGACCTATCAATTCAAATTACGTGAGGGCGTAAAATTTCACGACGGTGTGGAATTAACGGCACAAGATGTAAAATTCACTTACGAAATGAAAATGGCTGAGAAAAATGCTGTACCTTCTCGTCTGCGTTGGGAAAGAATTGCAGATTTTCAAATTAAAGACGAGCACACATTTTACATTACATTAAAAGAACCGGATGTGACCTGGCTTGAGGGTTGGGCTTATGCCGAATCAATGATCGTACCCAAACATATCCTTGAAGCGGAATTTGTGCAAGGCGGGAATGAACTGAGCAAAGGTGGCCTTTTTTCAAGGAACCCTATCGGAACAGGTCCCTATAAATTTGTTGAGTGGAGTGCAAACGAATTTGTGATGCTTGAGGCGTTTGCCGATTATTTTCGAGGCAAGCCGCAGATTGAAAAAATTGTCTTTAAAGTGGTGCCTGACTTAAATACGATGTTAGCCCGGTTTAGTAACGGTGAGATCGATATTTACGATCGAGTGGCGCCTGACCACTACGAACAATTGTTGACTTTGCAAGAGGAAGGCATGCCCATCGATGTTCATAACTCTCCCAGCTTCATGAGCATGAATGCTATTTTTAATCTGCGTTTACCCGTTTTCCAGGATAGAGCAGTACGACAGGCACTTAACTATGCTTTTCCTAAACAACAGTTTGTAGACGTTGTCCTAAATGGTGTTGCAACTGTAGCCCATGCGGACACGCCGCCAATGAGCTGGGCTTATAACCCTAATTTGAAGCAGTACGACCACAATCCGGAAAAAGCGAGCCAACTTTTGGAAGAAGCAGGCTGGAAATTAGGGGAAGACGGTGTCCGCGCCAAAGACGGTGTACGGCTTTCTTTCACAATCAATACTAACACCGGCAACCCTGTTCGGGAAGCCTTCCAGGAAATTGCAAAGCAAGAATGGGAAGCTATTGGCGCTGAAGTCTTTATTCAAAATTATGAAGCTGCTACGTTATTTGGCGATATCCTGACAAACATTAAGTTTGAAATGATTGTTTTAGGTTGGTCAGCAGGCATTGATCCTGACTCTAAAACTTTGTGGCACTCTAGTCAGCAACCGGAGCAATTCGGAGCAGGCCAAAACTATGCCGGCTTTGTCAACCCGCGCATTGACCAACTGCTTGAGGCCGGTTTACAGGAGACGAATCAGGAAGCGCGGATGACAATCTACCACGAAATTCAGCAAATCCTCTCTCAGGAAGTACCCTATCTCTTTATCTGTTTCTTTAACTCCATTACAGCAGTGCCGGCAAACCTCGAAAACTTCAGGCCTAATCCCACTCTAGCGGGGAATGCCTGGAATATCTCTGAGTGGAAACTAAATTGACGGCCAACGGGAAAAGAGAAGGAGGTTAGACAGGATGGGCAACAGATATCTCAGACGGCTTGCCACTCTTTTCTTTTCATTATTTGTGATTTCTCTCTTGTCTTTTGCCTTAATAGAGTTTTCTCCGGGAGGGGCAATGGCTCGTTATGTTGAGAATCCAAATATAAGCCAGGCAGACAGAACGAGAATGGCTGAGCGCTTTGGTTTGGACAGGCCGGCTCCTCTCCGCTATTTTATCTGGCTCAGAAATACGGTACAAGGTGATTTGGGTACTTCCTTTATGACAGGCAGACCGGTGCTGACAGAAATTCTTGAGCGTCTCCCTGCCACACTTAAATTAATGACTTTCTCTTTTTTTATCTCGATAATTGTAGCTATCCCGATTGGCATCTACTCTGCCACCCATAGGCATTCACTGTTTGATCATCTGGCTGCCACCGGTTCTTTCTTGGGTCTATCCCTGCCGTCTTTTTGGTTTGGCTTGTTAATGATCTACATCTTTGCTATCTGGTTGAACTGGTTACCGTCAGGAGGAATGATTACACCTTGGTTTGATCCCTCCGCCTATCCCCTGCTGATCAGACCTTTCGTCATCTTTTGGGAGCATACTCGTTATCTGTTAATGCCAGCAATAGTCCTTAGCTTATCAAATATTGGCAGTTGGAGTCGTTACATGCGCTCTTCAATGCTGGATGTGATCAGTCAAAACTATATTCAGACTGCTCGTGCCAATGGTGTCCCCGAAAGGAAAGTAGTCTATAAGCATGCACTACGTAATGCTTTAACTCCGCTTGTTACTCTGATGGGCCTAGATTTACCCGGTTTTTTTGCCGGTGCCGTTGTTACTGAGCAGATTTTTGCTTGGCCCGGCATGGGGCGTCTTTTTATTAGCGCCGCGGGAAACCGTGATTATCAGGTCTTAATGGGGATTATCATGATTACTGCCGTGCTTGTTTTGCTTGGCAATCTGCTTGCCGACCTAATGTATCGATTTTTGGATCCGCGTGTCAATTACGAAGGGTAGGTGGTCTGAATGAAATCAGGCTTACTATACGACTTCTGGCGTGCTTTTCACAAAAACAGACTTGCAGCCCTTGCCGGCGTCATACTATTGGCTATCTTTTTCCTTGCTATTTTTGCACCGGTGTTTGCGACCCATAATCCCACTTATATCCGCCTAGAGCAGGAGCAGATTAAGCTCCCTCCCACAGCGGCTCATTTTATTGGCACAGATAACTTGGGGCGTGATATTTGGAGCAGGATGCTCTTTGGTGCCCGCATTTCTTTGCTGGTTGGATTTCTTACCATGATAATTACTGTGATTATCGGTGTTGCCTATGGTGCAGTTTCCGGGTATTATGGAGGGAAACTGGACTTTATGATGATGTGCTTTGTTGATATTTTACTTTCGCTGCCTACCATCTTTCTGGTGATAATCTTAGCGGCATTTTTTAAACCCGATTTCTTTGGGATTGCTGCCATTATCGGCATGACTAGTTGGATGCGGACAGCACGTCTTGTGCGTGGGCAATTTCTTAGCCTGAAGGAAGAGGAGTTTGTGATGGCAGCCAGGGCACTTGGTTATTCTAATTGCCGGATTATCTTTGTTCATTTGTTGCCAAACGTCAGGGCTCTGATTATTATCAATGCTACTCTGCTAATTGCTCAAGCCGTCTTGCTAGAATCAGCGCTAAGCTTTCTTGGTTTTGGTGTGCAGCCTCCCCAATTTAGCTGGGGTAGCATGTTGAGTTCTGCACAGTACATAGTATTTTTAAAGGAAGCACCTTGGACGGCATTTTTCCCGGGCTTGGCTATCTTTATTACGGTGCTTTGTTTTAACTTTTTTGGTGAGGGCTTGCGCGATGCATGGGATCCTAAGCTAAAGAACTATTAAAAAGTGGTGAAGATGTTGGCGGAGATTCTGCTTGAGCTTAGAAACCTAAAAACTAAATTTAAGACGTATGACGGAGAAGTGAAAGCGGCAGATGGCATAGATCTGACGGTGCATAAAAAAGAAATATTAGGTATTGTAGGCGAATCAGGTTGTGGTAAAAGCGCTACAGCCCTTAGTATTATGCGGCTGATTCCGTCCCCGCCAGGCGAAGTACACGCCGATAAAATGGAGCTAAACGGGGTGGAGCTGCAATCTCTCACAGAAAAACAGCTGAGCAAAGTGCGCGGCAGTGAAATTTCCATGATTTTTCAGGAACCGTCATCTGCATTAAATCCGGCGTTTACTATTGGCGAACAACTAATAGAAGTACTGATCCTTCATCAAAAGCTAGACAGGGGTGCGGCTCATCGTCAAGCGATAAAAGCATTAAATCTTGTTCAGATCCCTGCCGCTACACAAAGGCTGGCTGATTATCCTCACCAGCTTAGCGGCGGGATGCGCCAACGTGTTATGCTTGCCATGGCCTGCGCTTGCATGCCGTCCCTGCTGATTGCGGACGAGCCCACAACGGCGTTGGATGTTACTGTTCAAGCGCAGATTTTAGAACTGCTTTGTCAGCTTCAATCTGAACTGAACATTGCAATCATGCTGATTACGCATGACTTGAGCCTAGTGGCGGAAATTGCCCAACGTGTTGCTGTGATGTATGCAGGAGTTGTGGTGGAAAATGCTTCTGTTCGGAACCTTTTTGCTAAGCCGCGCCATCCATACACTCAAGGGCTTCTGGCTTCGCTGCCGCTACTAAATGCGGAACGTGAACGGTTAAATGTGATCCCCGGAGGAGTGCCAAATATGCTAAACTTGCCTAAAGGCTGTCGTTTTCACCCCCGTTGTCCGCATTGTTGGCAAATCTGCCGTCAACAAGAGCCGCCTTTGTTCTCCCAAAATGGAAGTGAAGTGCGCTGTTGGCTTTTTGCACGAGAAATGAACAAATGAGTAACTTGCTCGAAGTGCGCGATTTGAAAAAATACTATCATCTGGGGAAGGGAGTCGGAAAGGAACAGGCCAATGTGGTTCGTGCTGTTGACGGGATTAACTTTGCCGTAAAAAAGTGCGAGACGCTCGGCTTAGTTGGTGAGTCAGGCTGCGGGAAATCGACTGCTGCCCGAGTTATCTTGCGCCTGTTGACTGCCACCGCAGGAGAAATTCTTTATGAGGGGCAAAACATCGAGCTGCTTTCTCATCAGCAGCTGCTGCCTTACCGCAGAAAAATGCAGATTATTTTTCAGGATCAGGCTGGTTCGCTTAACCCGCAGCTAACCATTGGCAGCGCATTGGGCGAGCCGCTGCGTATCCATCGGTTAGTTATCGGAAAAAAAGAGTTGAAAGCTAAGGTGGAACATCTTCTAGAACTTGTAGGCCTCTGCTCTGAACATATGTGCCGTTATCCTCATGAGTTGAGTGGTGGGCAGCGCCAGCGGATTGCGCTGGCTCGCGCGCTGGCGCTTAATCCTCAATTGATCGTTTGTGACGAGCCGGTTTCCGCTCTTGATGTCTCCATTCAGGCGCAGATCATCAATCTGTTGCAAGATTTACAGCATAAATGCGGCTTGACATACATATTTATTGCTCATGACTTACGAGTGGTTAACCATATCAGCGACAGAATTGCCGTTATGTACCTGGGTAAGATAGTAGAGCTGGCAGGAAAAAAAGCCCTTTACTCGGGAGCAAAGCATCCCTACACGCAAATGCTTTTATCTTCCATTCCTCGCCTTGCCCCTGCTGGGCAAAGACAGCGGACAATCTTTTCCGGTGAACTGCCAAACCCACTTCACCCGCCAGCCGGTTGCCATTTCCATATCCGTTGTCCCCACGCCTTTGTACGCTGTACTATTGAAGAACCGCTCATGCAAATGATAGATTCTGACCATAACGTGGCTTGTCATCTCTTGGATAAGTAGGTAATAAGCTGAATTAAGAATTCATTTATTTTAATCAGTGGTGAACGTGTTAGAATCGGAATAGATTGCTGATTGTCGATTTATAGAAGGAGGCGAGATTATGGAAAAATGGGTTTGCACGTATTGTGGCTATATTTATGATCCAGAGGTTGGCGATCCTGAAAATGAGATTGCAGCCGGTACTTCGTTTGAAAAACTGCCCAAAGATTGGCGTTGTCCTGATTGTGGCGCCGAAAAGGATGATTTTGAGAAGTATGCAGCCTAACAGAATTACCCGCTAATGGCGGGTAATTTCATTCAATCTTGGCTATCTTCCGCTAAAGTGTCAAGCGTTTCTCTCGTAGAATTCCTACTGAAACTAAGGAGGGTATAAGATGTCAGAAGCAAGCGAGACCACAATTGGCAGCCGGATTATTGTCAGCGTACTAGGTCATGACAGGGTTGGCATAATTGCGGCTGTGACCAATATTTTAGCAGAGAGCAACATTAATATCTTAGATATTAGCCAAACTATTATCCAGGAATTCTTTACCATGATGCTGATAGCTGATATGGGTAATAGTAAAATTGATCTCGCAGAGTTAAAGGATAGGTTGACTAAAACAGGAGAGGAGTTGGGTCTAAGGATTGAGGCTCAACATGAAGATATCTTCCGATACATGCACCGGATTTAGTTTTGATCTATAGCCGACCGTAAAGGAGAAGCGCTGATGCTGACGATTCAAGAAATGTTTGAAACAATAAAAATGGTGCAAAGGGAACACCTGGATATTCGCACTATTACCATGGGGATCAGTCTGCGTGACTGTGCCCACAGTGATGTCAAAATTGCCTGCCAAAAGATTTATGATAAAATTACCAGGTTAGCAAACAAGCTCGTTGCCGTGGGAGACGATCTGGAGCGAGAATTTGGAATCCCTATTGTCAATAAAAGGATTTCTGTTACACCGCTGGCGCTTGTGGCAGAAGCGTCAGAGACGGAGTGTTATGTGGAGTTTGCCCGCACACTAGACCGCGCCGCTGAAGCCGTGGGGGTAAATTTTATCGGTGGTTTTTCAGCACTGGTACATAAGGGATTTACAAACGGAGACCTTAAGCTTTTGGCTGCGATCCCACAGGCTCTGGCAGAGACTGAACGAGTTTGTGCTTCTGTTAATGTGGCAACCACAAAGGCAGGGATTAATATGGATGCAGTATGGCGCATGGGGCAAATCGTCAAGGAAACGGGTGAAAGGACGGCAGAGCGGGACGGGCTTGGCTGTGCCAAATTGGTGGTGTTTGCTAATGTGCCAGAGGATAATCCTTTTATGGCAGGCGCCTTTCACGGCGTGGGGGAGGCGGAGTGTGTTATCAATACAGGTGTGAGCGGTCCGGGAGCAGTCAGAAGCGCCGTTGAAAAAGTTGCCGGCACAGACTTTGGTACTCTCTCCGAAGCAATCAAGAAAACAGCATTTAAGATTACTCGTATGGGTGAACTGGTAGGCCGTGCCGCTGCAGAACGCCTGCAAGTACCCTTTGGTATTGTAGATGTGTCCCTTGCTCCTACACCCAAGGTAGGGGACAGTGTGGCTGAAATTTTGGAAGCCATGGGCTTGGAGCGTTGCGGCACTCATGGCTCGACTGCTGCGCTCGCCTTATTAAATGATGCGGTAAAAAAAGGTGGTGCCATGGCATCTTCCTACGTGGGCGGACTATCCGGAGCCTTTATCCCTGTCAGTGAAGATGCGGGGATGATCCGTGCCGTAGAAGACGGAGCACTGACTCTGGATAAGTTGGAAGCAATGACATGTGTTTGTTCTGTAGGGCTGGATATGATTGCGGTACCAGGGTCAACGTCTGCCGAAACTATTGCCGCAATAATTGCTGATGAGGTTGCTATTGGTGTAATTAATCAGAAGACTACTGCAGTACGCCTAATCCCTGCTCCCGGTAAAAATGTGGGCGATTTTGTGGAGTTTGGCGGACTGCTGGGAAGAGCTCCTGTGATGGCAGTAAACGCTTTTTCCTCTACCGAATTTGTCCGTCGCGGCGGGCGGATACCCGCGCCAATCCATAGCTTGCGCAATTGAATTATTTATCGCGGGAAACTTATTACTTATTGAAAAGTTTCGTTAGCAAAGATACACGGAGGAGCAGAGATGGCTGTAAAATTTCATGTGGGAGGCAGAGTGCTTAAAACTTCTTTGGCTGTTGGGCTTTCAGTTTTTGTCGTCCAAAGCCTAGAATTTGGAGATGTAACATTAGCTGCGATTGTGGCTGTAGTAACAATTCAACGGACATTTTACCGTTCACTTTTGCAAAGCGCGGAGCGTCTGGGCAGTGTTCTGCTTGGCACGATGTTAGGTACTCTCCTTGCACTAATCTTGGGCGCCACGCCGCTATCCTACAGCCTTGTAACATTGGTGGTGATTTTAGCTTGTCTACGTTTGAACTGGCAGGAGAATGTTGTGGTGGTCACCGTTGTTGCCATCGGTGTGATGGCCAGCCCTGCTGAAAATTTGCCGCTTTACTCTTTTGAGCAATTTGTAAGCGCATTAATTGGCGCTGTTGTAGCGTTGGGCGTAAATTTTATGTTTGCACCAAGCCACCAGAATGCTGTTTTGGTAAAGCTTGTCAGGTTAGAAATTTTGCTTCAACAAATGATGGATCTTGTGGTAGAAGAAATCCTGCACATAGAGACGCGCTATGAAGATCTGGGAGAGAAAGCAGAAGACATTAGGCAGGAGATAAACCTTTCCCTTGAACTAGCAAAACTCTTTAGAGAAGAACAGCGCTTTAGCATTTTAGGGGAAAAACTTGCCGATGAGTACCAAGAGATATTCCATTATTTTGCAACACAAACAGAACGGTTACTAGAAATGCATTATTTAGCTAAACATATGATAAACGATATGCCTCAGGCTTTACCCATTACCCGTTTGCTGCGCATCCTAAAACAGGTACAAAGCCGCAGGCTGCGAGGGAAAAATGCTCATGACAGACTGCTGGAGCGTGTCATTGAAAATCTTGATACTTCCTTTGCGGAAATGGAAATGCCAAAAAACAGGGCTGAGTTTTTGACACGCTCAGCCCTTGCTCACCTCTATCAAGAAATTAAACGATATTATCAGCGTACAAAGCGATTACCTCAAGTTTTAGCTAATAATGACAAGCTAACAATTGTCTAACCTAGATTCTACGTCAACAATTTTAAAGAAGCCAAGTATGATATGGCAGTTGGACATCTTTTGTTGAAATCATTTTGGGCAAATGAGGCAGTATTTCAAATGATGATGCTATCATACAACTTATTTTTATTGTTCAAATTTGATTCCTTAAACATTACAAGGAAGTGTATAAAAAATGCTTGGCATAAAAAGTAGCTTAATCAAAAAAACGAGCGATGCTTTGTGGATAACTCACAGAGTTTAATAAATATTCGCGAGTAGAAATTTGAAAAATATAAATTGTCAAAAATGATTGAAAGGTGGTGGCAGAAATGGTAAAATATTCATGCAACGGTCTAGATTCTTCGTAAAATCATATTAATTCATGCGAATGAAAATTACACGTGGAATTTAGGTTATATTTTTTGATAAAGGAAATGAAATGCCTTTATGGAATAAATGAATAAAAACAGTATCTTAATCTGGTTATATTGGTTATTCCGCATTGAAAGGATATTGAAAGGATATGGTATCTTTTTAATTTACTGAATATAAAAAATTTTCAGAACTATTGCTAGGAGGTAAAATTATGAAAAAAGGTCGAGTTATTAATGTGAGCAACTCAAATTTTACACCGCTACCAGAGAGAGTTCTTGTTACAACTGCTCCAAGGGATATTTATGAGAATGGTTCTTGCAACAATAGAATTCCTGCTCTTACAGATGATGGCTACTTAGACGGTTTTGCTGAATACTGCACACATATCCCAATGGAATGGAAGTTTTCAACCAAACAGAAAGACTATGGATTGGCTTTCTTAGAGGCAAATGTTCCGGGGCCTAAATTCCTGCACTACCCAACAAATAGTAACATATTAGAACATTTGGAAAATGGTAATTTTGATGTATTATGTATCTCTGCCTTTACTTGGTCCCTTCCCTGGGCTATAGAACTAGCCAAGCAAGCAAAACTACTTTATAACATTAAAGAAGTATGGTTAGGCGGATACTCTGTCATGACAGACGAGCCAGAAATATATAAAGTCTTTGACCGTATCTTCTGGGGCTATTGTGAAAATTTGTTACGGCTATCAATTGGATTAGACTCTTTGTTGCATAGCACAATTATTCATCCTGACTTAATAACACCAGCTAATTGGCTTGGCAGAAAAACTCAAACTGGTCATATAATATTCAGGAGAGGCTGCTCAAACAAATGCACATACTGTGCTGATCCCGTTTTTGAGCCTGGGGGTGATTTGCCGTTATCAACAAAAGCTATAGAAACTATATTAGATCAATATAAACAGAAGGGAATTAGATCTGTATATATCTCTAACCAAGAAACAAATATGTTTAATGGTATTGGTCAAGAGGTTCTGAGTCTAATCAAGGCACGTGGAATGAATTTTGGCATGCTCACAAGCTTCAAGGCGCTTGTTGCCAGTGGTGAAAAAGGAATTAATGAACTACGTGACAATGGTTTAAGTTTTCTTCTTGTAGGTCTTGAGTCCTTAAATGATAAAAATTTAATAAAAACTCAAAGAACTACTAACCAAAAATTTATGGAGCGGATTTTGAATCTTCTTAAGAGACTCAATATCTCAGTTACATCAACATACATGATTTGTTTTGAGGATGATACAGAACAATCAATTAGAGAGGCGAAAAAGAAAATTATAGACCTTGGTATTACTATTTCACTTTTTAATATTACGACACCATTGCCAGGTACCCCTATGTACTTTGATTATAAAGAAAAGAATTTGATTTGGGACTGGAATTGGAGTCATTGGACAGGTAATCATCTGGTTTGGAAACACCCTGTAATTTGCCCTGATAAAGCCAGAGAACTTCTTGCAGAACTAAGGTCGGAGGTTAATAGTCCCATATATAATCCTTATTTAATGCAACAGTGGAATAATAATTCTAAGGAACAACAATCTTTGGTTTGAAATTTAAAGTAGCTCTTTAATAGCGACCGTCGCATATTGTAGGTGTTTGGATTTTAAATCCCTAAAAATGTTTCCTTCAGACTGCAAAAGCTAAAATTCTAACTCCTTAATTTTACTGGGGATCTAGAATATACTTTAGGGTGTTTACAGAGGAGGATGCAGAGCAATATTATGGAAGTAATTAATAAGATTTATATGATTTGGGGAGATAAGTGTGGACGCTTTCCTTTTTCAAACTCTCTATATATTGATGATAAAATTAAAACCATAATTGATACCGGCGCTGGTTATCACAAATACAGTAAGTTTAATGGAGAAGTAGATTTAATAATTAATTCTCATTATCACCTAGATCATATAAGGTATAATTATCTATTTAGTAATGCAGAAATTATCATTCATGAAAGTGACATTAGTGCTATGCAAGATTTAAATAAGTTCGCTAAAACATATGGAGGAGAACTCGTTTTTGGTTCTGAATGGATAGACAAATGGGAGAAAGAAATATCCAGTCAAGCAAACAAGCATTCATCTCAAGGCTTTGTTTATGAGTCAGAATATTTTAAATCAATAGGCAAAGTTCATAATACTTACTCATCTGGAGACAAGGTTTCATGTGGTAATATAATATTTGAAATAGTACACACACCAGGACATTCTGCAGGGCACTGTAGTTTTTTCTTTCCAGAACAAAACTTATGTTTTGCTACCGATTACAATGTAGGTAGTAGTTTCGGACCTTGGTATGGAGGTGAAGATAGTGATCTAGACCTATTAATTCAATCTGCAAAAAAACTGATTGACCTAGATGCTAAATATTATATTAACTCTCATGATCAGCAGATTTATTATAAAAAAGATTTTTCAACAAAATTAGAAGAATTCCTAGAGGTAATTGAAGTACGAGAGAAGCAGATTTTAGATTTAATAGAAAAGGGTTATAGTGTTAAAGATCTTTGTAATGAAGGTATCATTTATAGTAAGAAATACTTATATTTAGAGTGGGTTAAAATTTGGGAAACAGTGATGATAATCAAGCATATAAATCGTCTTGAAGAAAAAGGTATTCTTAAATGTATTCTTAAATGGTAACGGATTCCGTTTTTAGGTATGTAGCAGAGGGGGTTTTTCCATGATTCCCAAGGAAGAATTGCGCCGCCGCAAAGATGTGCTGCAAGAAAAATTACGTAGCCTAGAGCTGGACGGAGCGCTGCTGGCACAGAATATGTCTTTATACTATTATACCGGCACATTACAGTGTCAGTATGCGTATATCCCCGCAGAAGGTGAAGTTTACGGCCAGATTCGCAAAAATATGGTACGGGGCAAGCAGGAGGCAGGAGTCGCACTGCTTGCGTTAAGTAGTTTTTCCGGATTATCAGGCCTGCTGGCAGAAGTTGGCTATCTGCCTAAGCGGCTTGGCTTAGAGTTAGACGTGCTTCCTGCGGCTACTTATTTTCGTTTGAGAGAAGCCTTTTTCGGAGTGGAATTAACGGACTTAAGCAGTACAGTCCGTGAAGCGCGGCAGGTAAAATCAGCTTATGAGTTTGAGCAGTTATTGCAAGCGGCAAAGCAGGTCGACTTGCTTCATGCCCGGCTGCCGGCATTACTCCATGAGGGCAAGGAAGAGCTGGAAATAGCGGCCGACTGTGAAGCAGTTTTGAGGAAACTGGGACATCAGGGTTTTACTAGAATGCGCGGGTTCAAACAGGAAATGTTTTTCGGTCATTTGTTGAGCGGTCAAGCCGGAGCCGTTGCCAGTCATCTAGACAGTCCTACCGGAGGCATTGGCGTTTCAGTAGCGGCCTCACAAGGGGCGGGTCGCAAATTGATTAGGCGCGGTGAACCGGTGACTTTAGATTATTGCGGTGTTTATCATGGTTACGGTGTAGACCAGACACGTCTTTATTCCATAGGCTCCTTAGATAGGCAGCTTAGCTTAGCATTTGAGGCGGCTTTAGCGGTTCAAGAAGCAGTGTCAGCTTTGTTAAAACCTGGCGTTACCGGCGGAGAAATCTACCTTGAGGCTCTGCGTATAGCGAAAAAATTTGCTCTGGCGGAGCATTTCATGGGTGTTGGCGATACGCAAGCCAAATATGTCGGCCATGGCGTGGGGCTGGAGTTTGATGAATTTCCCATTTTGGCTAAAGGTTCGCAGCATTTGTTGGCTGAAAATATGGTGGTTGCTGTGGAGCCGAAATTTACGTTCCCCAATAAGGGAGTAGACACCCATGCCGCCTGCGGCACCAGCGGAAGGATGAAAACAGCCTCCTGTCGAATGTTCTTTTTGCGGCTGGCGACGAGGTCGTATTTACTTGGTACTTCGAGTCCGATGAGTAG